>JAADGS010000037.1 GCA_013152275.1 Actinomycetota bacterium
CGCGACCGACCGTAGGCATATCCGCCAGACCGAGCAGGTCCCGCACCGCGGTCCGCACCAACCGACCCTGCACAAACCGACGCAACGCACGTTTGTCGGGCGCCTCGGGTGCTTCGACGGGATCGTCGCGAAACGATGCCAGCCAGGCGGGGTGAGCGCTCAGCAAGGTCGGGATCGCCCTGCTCGCCGCGAAGACGGTGACGAAGGCCTTGCCGAGGTCGGGGTCACTGCCGGCGAGCTCGGCCAGGTCGGTGTTTGCCTCGAGGAAGTTCAGGAGATGCTCGAGCTCGGCATCCGGGTCATGGGCGCTCTGTAACGTCAGGAGCAGCGTCTGTGCATCCGTCCAGCCGACGGCGTCGAGGCGCTCCAATGCATGCCCGGTGATCATGTACCCGACGATAGAGCGTCGGCTCCCTTGACGAGGCGCATCGGGTATTCGGCGCTCGGTCCCGCCGGCGGCCCCAGTCTCGTCTCTGGCAGCCCGACCAGGTGCGGCCGGCATTGATGAGAACGGGGAATCTCCTAGGCTTGCGACCATGACCGACACCCTCCGTGTTGCAGGGGCTCAACTCGACCTCGTCGTGGGGGATCTCGAAGGCAACAGCAGCCGGATCGTCGACGCCATGCGGTGGGCGGAAGGCCAGGATGCAGACATCCTGCTTCTCCCTGAACTGGCTGTTACGGGCTACCCGCCCGAGGATCTGCTGCTCCGACCCGACTTCGTCGATGAGAACCTGCGCACCGTTCGCTCCCTGGCGCATGAAGCAGGCCGGACGGTCACGATCGTCGGTTTCGCAGACCCCGTCGATCCGCCCTCCGACGTCCTCGACGATGCCGTCGTGCGCGTTGTGGCCAACGCGGCGGCAGTGCTGTGCGAAGGGAAGGTCAAGGGCGTTTATCACAAGGTGCTGCTGCCCAACTATGCGGTCTTCGACGAAGACCGCTACTTCCTGAGAGGGCTCGAACCCGACCTGGTTTGGGCGGTATCCGGCGTCGCCGTCGGGGTGTCGATCTGTGAGGACATCTGGGTGCCGGAAGGACCGCCCACGCATCAGGCGGAGGCGGGGGCGCAGATCCTGTTGAACATCAACGCATCGCCCTATCACAAGGACAAGGCGGAAGAACGTTCCTCGCTGCTGTCGGCGCAGGCGGTCCGCTCGGGCGTCCCGGTGGCGTATCTGAACATGGTCGGAGGCCAGGACGAGTTGGTGTTCGAAGGCGACAGCATGATCTTTACCGCCGACGGTGATCTGCTCTATCGCGCCGTGGAGTTCGAGGAAGAGAGGTTTGTCGTCGACGTGCCCCTGCCGACGCCGAAGACCGTCAACGGTCGCGTCGTGGAAGTCCGCGGCGGGGCGCTGCCCACGCGAGCACCGCAGCGGCTGCCGGTGAGCCCTGCACGTATCGAACCCGAAGAGGCGGAGATCTACACGGCGCTCACGACGGGGCTGCGGGACTACGTACACAAGAACGGGTTCGAGGATGTCGTATTCGGGTTGTCGGGTGGCATCGACTCGGCACTCGTCGCGGCCATCGCTGTGGACGCTCTCGGTTCCGAACATGTGCGTGGGGTTGCGATGCCCACACGGTTCAGTTCCGAAGGGTCGGTCACCGACGCACGCGACCTGGCGGAGCGCCTCGGCATCCGCCTCGACCTGATCGCGATCGACGACATCTTCTCTGCATACCTCGACGCCCTCGGTCCCGTCTTCGAAGGAACCGAGTTCGGCGTTGCCGAGGAGAACCTGCAGGCTCGGATTCGCGGGGCCATCGTGATGGGGATCTCGAACAAGTTCGGGGAGATGGTCGTGGCGACCGGCAACAAATCCGAGATGGCCGTCGGCTACGCCACCCTCTATGGCGACATGGCGGGCGGGTTCGCCGTTCTCAAAGATGTCTTCAAGACGCTCGTGTACCGCCTGGCCGAATGGCGCAATCGAGATCGAGAAACGATTCCGCGTTCGATCATCACGAAGGCGCCGTCGGCCGAGCTGCGGCCCGACCAAAAGGACACCGACTCGCTGCCGCCCTATGAGATCCTCGATCCGATCCTGGAGCGCTACATCGAACAGGACCTGTCGATCGATGAGATCGCGGATGACGGATTCGATCGAGACGTTGTCGTTCGGATCGCCCGCATGGTCGACCGGAACGAGTACAAGCGCCGCCAGGCAGCGCCCGGTGTCCGGATTACACGCAAGGCGTTCGGCAAGGATCGAAGGCTCCCGATCACGAACCGTTACCGACGCACCTGAGTCGATCTGCGTTGCACCCGGTGTTTCTCACCTGGTGCCAGGATCCGACCTGATCACAAGCCGCGGTACCTATCCTTGTCGACATGCGCGTACTCATCGACGGACGAGCGGTCGACGCAGCCGACGCGGCGATCTCGGTGTTCGATCATGGCCTGCTGCGGGGCGACGGATGCTTCGAGGCTCTGCGCTCCTACAACGGATCACCGTACGCCCTCGGTCCTCACCTGGACCGGCTGGCGGCAAGCGCCGCCCTGCTGCACCTGGATCTGCCGTCGCGCGAGGAAATGGAGACCTGGATCCGAGCGGTCGCTCGCGACGGAGGCGATTGCACGGTTCGGGTCGTCGCGACAAGAGGAGGCTTCGATCCCGATGTGGACGCGGGCCCACGCGTCGTCGTTCTCTGGGAACCCATCCCGGAGCTTCCGGAGCATCTCCGTGTGCTCCCACTGGAGGCGCCGTGGCATTCGGACGGGGCGACGTCGGAGCTCACGGGCGCGAAGACGCTCTCCTATGCGCCCAACATGGCGGCGAACCGTGTTGCCAGGCTCGCAGGATTCGACGACGCTCTGCTGTACGGGCGTTCGGGTCGGATTCTGGAAGGCCCGACATTCTGTGTCGCCTGGGTGGTCGACGGTGTGTTGGAGACCCCGTCTCTGGATCTCGGGATCCTCGCCTCGATCACTCGAGGTGCGACCCTTCAAGAGGCCGAGCGTGCCGGCATCGGGGTTCGTGAGGGACACTTTGGTCTGGATCGTCTCGATGATGCAGACGAGGTGATGGCTCTGTCGACGGTGAAAGAGGTCAAACCGGTCGTACGAGTGGGAGAACGGCGATTCGTGCCGGGTCCGGTCACCGAACTTCTCGCACGGCGTTATCGGCAACGTGTGGAAACTGTGCTGACAAACGGCTGACTTGCAGTACCGTGGGGTTGAATCGAACGAAGGAGTGAGCCAGTGCGACGCCTCATCCCTCTTCTCGCGCTCGTGATGATCCTTGCGGCATGCAGCAAGGGGACGGAACCGGACCTGACAACGACGACGAGGGCGGTTTCCTCGACGACGACTGCCACGACTCTTGCCTCCACTACGCCCACGACGCAATCGTCCGACACGACCAGCACAACGTCCGGCAGCCTTCCCGGCTATACGGTCGTCGCCGGAAGTGCAGGAGGCACCCTCGTGATCCTTCTGGATCCTGGCAACTACAGCGACATCGACATACGCAACGTCGTGGATGACGCGATCGAGCGGTTCTCGCCGGTCGAACTCCACGTGGTCGACTCTCGAGAGGCAGCCGATCTCGTCCTCGTCGAGAATCCGACCGCGGATCAGCAGAAGATCCTTGATGCCCATCAGTTCGCCCGGGTCACCGACGATCAGCTCGAGTTCCTCGGCCCGTACGCATCCTCAGGATCGGTGAGCATCGGGTCCTGATCTTCAGGAGGTCGCCAGGCCGTTGGGGAAGATATCACCCGACGGCAGCCGTGTCGGGGGTCGAAGGGTGTTCGTGTGGCCGGATCGGCTTCGAATCGGAAGTGCGCGAGCGAGTCGTCTGCGTGCGAAGGGAAACCCACCATCGAGGATGCCTGTGGGTGGAGACTCTCGAGGTGGGGTGTCACGGAACGTGGCACGGTACTTTCCACCAGAGCCCGCACAACCACCCGCCGAAGACGAATTCAGGCGCAGCCTCGCGGCGGGTCCGTCGAGAGAACGAGGAGCGTATCCCCGAAACCGACCGGTGAAGTCCAGACGGGATCCCGGGTGATGGTGGTCCAGAGCGTTTCCCCGGTCGATGGGTCGACGCGACGGAGGACACCCTGATCCGGATCTGCCTCGCTCCCGCCACCAGACCTGTTCTCGGCGACGTACAAGTCGCCGCCGAGAACCACGGGAATGTCCGCCACGGTCGAGTAGCGATCGGCGATGGTCAGCGTCTTTTCCCAGAGGACTGTGCCGTCGGAAGCGAGTATGGCGGAGAGTGTTGCTGTACGAGTGCCGCTGGTTGCGATGAAGATGCGCCCCTCGCCGGATGTCGCGGCCAATCGCATGTTCCGATCGGGTTCGACTTCGAGGTCCCAGGCGACCTTCCCGGTGGCAATCGAGATGGCGTTGACGACTCCGATCTGCGGCCAATGCAGCAATACGAGCGGGCCGCCCGTGGAGATGGTTTCGGCCGGCATGCGTGGAGCATCTTCACCGACCGCAGGATTCACCAGTTGCACGGCCCAGAGCTGCGCGCCGGTCTCCGCATGCAGACCGACCAGCCGATCTCCGTCCTGGGGTGCCGGGTACTCCTTGCCTCCAAGGAGGGTGGTCAAGCGATCGGTATGGACCACCACCACGTCTTTCCACAGATCGATCCCGCGGACCGTCACTCCGGATCGGGCATCCCACTTCCAGAGGGCATCTCCGGTCTCCGGATCGAGCCGAGAGACACGACCCTCGAACGCCGGATGGAAGAGCAGTCCATCGAGTACGACCGGGTTACTGCCGAAGTCGCCGAGCGTGGCGTGGTTCCAGAGTTCTTCGCCCGTGTTCACATCGATGGCCCGGACGGTGCCACCGACGTTGACGAAGAGCCGATCACCATCGAAGGCCGGATCGGCATTGAACTCCCCGCCAGTTTTGTACTTCCAGGCCTCTCTCCCTGACGCCGGGTCGAACCGTACCAGCAGGCCGGAATCCCAATCTGCCACCACAACGGAGTCGTCGGCCAGGATCCATCGGTCGTTCCCGCGTCGCAATGCCTGCCACAACGGGGCGCCGGTGAGCGCGTCGACCACAACGGCCCCCGTATCCGTCTCGATCATCGCGAGTCCATCACTTGCCTGCAATCGGCCTGACGACGAGTGCGGCACGTCCACCTGCCAAAGGACCTTGCCGGTCTCGACCGACACGGCACTCAGCTGTGCTTGCAGGTCGAACGAGCAGTTCCCACGGCCAGACGACCGATCGATCTTGAAGCCCTCACCGTCCCCGAGCGTGAACGACCGGTCGACGAGGACACACGACGCCAACAACACGGCAATCGTGAGGACGGCAGAAACCCTGGCAAGCCTCATGGACTCCATTGTGTCACCTATCGACGCGCGCGCAGTCGCTTTCCGCCCACCGCACCGCCACTGTCACCAGTTCTCTGCGGCTCGATCCTCGCCCTTCCGGGACCGACCACACCGGAACGTGGGTGTCTCGGCCTCGGATCTCCCTTCGATGCCGAAGAGTGTCCGTGGCGGGAGTTCTGGAGGGGCCCCCTCAACTTTCGCGCCCGGTGTGACGATAGAGGCCCCAGGAGGTAGTGCTGAAACCGAGAGTCCTGCTCGTTGACGACGACCTGGTCAGCAGAACTGCTTCATCACGCATACTTGCCGAGGCGGGTATCGAAGTCGTTAGTCATGCCGGGAGTGCCGAAGAGGCACTCCAAGTGGCGCGCATGACTCAGCCCACCGTGGTGGTGGTGGATGCCGGCCTACCGGGTTCGCAGGAACTCGTCGGCAAGCTGCGATCATCCATGGAGACCCGGCTGGAAGTCATAGCGGCGAGTGGCTTCGGAAGTGTGGACGGAATCGGGAAGATGGTCCTTTCAGGTGCTTCCGCCTTCGTGGTCAAGGGCAAGCCTTCCGATCTCGTCGCTGCCGTCAGGTCCGTCTCTGTCGGATCCGGTCTGCTCTCGGCCGAGGCGAGCGCACCGGTGCTTCGCGAGGTTCGGAAACTGTACGAGCGCGAACGGACTCGCAACGAGCGTCTCGAGAAGGCGGTCCACAGGCTGCAGACACTTTCGGTCACCGACCCACTCACGGGACTCAAGAACCATGGGTTCTTCTTCGATCGCCTCGGAGAGGAACTCGAACGGGCCCGCCGCTACGAACGCCCACTCTCCGTGATCATCGCCGACATCGACGATTTCAAGGCGATCAACGACACGTACGGCCATGCCGTCGGAGATCGGGTGCTCCGTTCGCTCGGCGAGGCCTTTGGCAGTCGGCTTCGCGAGGTCGACATCGCCTGTCGAATCGGAGGCGAAGAGTTCGGGTTCGCGTTGCCGGAAACCGACGAGACGGGAGCGGTACAGGTTGCCGAACGACTGCTCACATCCGTCGAGCATCTCGATCTTCCAGAGGCGGGCCTCGTCACACTCAGCATCGGCATCTCCGTGTTTCCGGCCCATGCCGACAACCAGGAGGAACTCGTCGAATCCGCCGACATGGCGCTCTATCAGGCGAAACACGAAGGCAAGAACTGTGTGCGGGTCGCCGGGCACAGCTTGCTCACCACGGAGGTGACGCGAGCGCGCCCTGTGATGGCACCGGTCGTCGACGCCCTGATCGGAGTTCTCCGTCTCCGCTCACCCAAGATGTTCGAACAGTCGATGAAGGTCGCCGACGTCGCCACATCGATCGGTGGCGAACTCGGGTTGAGCGTCGCCAGGACCGGACGTGTGCACTTGGCGGCAATGCTGCACGATGTCGGGATGGTCGGCGTCCCGGACTCCATCTTGCTGAAACCGGGCCCGCTCGAGCCTTCGGAGTGGGAAGTCGTTCGGCGGCATCCGCACAGCGGCATCGAATTGGTCGCCGGATCGGTCCATCCCGAGGTGACTCAGGCCGTGCTGACCCACCACGAGCGGATGGACGGAACGGGATACCCGAACGGCGTGCCCGGTGCCTCGATCCCGCTGCTCGGTCGTGTCTTGCACACCGCCGACGCGTTCGTGGCGATGATCTCATCCCGTCCTCGGAGACCGGCCATGTCTCCCCAAGAGGCCATTGCGGCGATGCGCGCCCAGGCAGGTACCGACTTCGACCCGGATGCCGTCGAAGCCCTCGAGAGGGCCGTTGTCGGATCCGGTGTCACGCCGTTGCGCCTCGTTGTCGGCTAGAGCCTCCAGACTCGCCCTGCGGTCTTGCAGCACCGCCGGTACCGAATACCGAATACAAAGCACGAGGTGCCAAGTACAGAGCACGGCGAGTGACGCGCACAGCCGCCGGTCCACGCACCGGCATCACTCGGCAGACCCCTACAGCAACAGGCTCGCGACCAGGAGGAAGCCCCCGAAGCCGGTCAGGTCGGTGATCGTCGTCACGAAGAGGTTGGATCCCAGCGCAGGATCGAATCCGAGTCTGCGAAGGGCGAGGGGGAGGGCCGATCCTGCAAGGCCCGCGACGATGAGGTTGGCCAGGACACTGATGAAGATGACGAGACCGATGTGCGGATCCTTCAGGAGGGCTGCGGCAATCAGCCCCGCGAGTGTCGCCGTCAAGATGCCGTTGGAAAACCCGAGGGCGAGTTCTCTGGTGATGACGCGAAAGCTTCTGTTGGGGGAGATATCGCGTGTCGCGAGACCGCGGATCACGACCGCGAGGCTCATCGCACCGCTGTCGCCGCCGATCCGGGCGACGAGCGGCATCAACGAGGCCAGCAGTGGAGCAGCGGCGATCTGAGTCTGGAAGGTGGCGACGACCAGCGACACGGTGCCCGAGAGCGCCAGATCGAAGAACAGCCAGGGCATGCGCATTCGGATCGATCGCCGGACGGGTGTGAATACGGTCTCTTCTCCACCGGCACCCATCGCAACCGCAAAGTCCTCGCCGGCTTCCCGCTCTACGGCGTCGATGACCTCGTCGACCGTGACTATCCCGAGGAGCCGGTCGTCGAAGTCGACGACCGGGACGCTGAAGAGGTTGTATCGCCGGGCGAGCTCGGCCACTTCCTCACGGTCCGTCAGCGGGGTCACTTTGACGGGGTTGTGGACCATCACCTCGTCGAGGCCATCGCCGGGCCGGGCGAACACGAGCTCGCGAAACGACAGGACGCCGACGAGGCGACCGGAGTCGTCGACCACGTAGACATACGAAAGATCCTCGATCTCCTCATGCAGCTGACGGATGCGTTCGATCGCTTCTCCCGCGGTGAGGCCGATGGGCAGCGTCGCAACGCGCAGCGTCATCAGACCGCCGGCAGAATCGGACGGGTAGGAGAGGATGTGACGGATCGCTTCCGCGGTCTGCTCGGAGACAGCCGACAGGATGCGCTCTTTGTGCTCGGGCTCGAGTGCACCGATCAGGTCGGCTGCCTGAGCGGGAGGCATGGCCTCGATGAGCGACGCCGCTCGTATCGCGGTGACCTCTTCGAGAACGTCGGCGGCCAGATCATCCTGCATCTCTTCGAGAATGTCTGCAGCTTCCGGAGGAAGGAGATTGCGGATCAGATCGGCGGCAGCCTCATCGCCCAACTCCTCGAGGATGTCCGCTGCGTCGTGCGGGTCGGCCTGCGCGAGTTCGGTCCACTCGTCGGTGTGCGAGTCGAGATAGGCCTCGACCTCCTCGGGCTTCTTTCGGGCGCGCGAAGCGAGCCGTTGTGCGAGTTCACGTGGGCGCGGCAGTCGCTTCTTGTCCATGGGTCCTCCGGGCTGCCGCTCAGGCTACTTGGTGGTGCCGCTCAGTCGGCCTCGAACGGACGGATTCCTGCGACGACGACCGTGAAGACGCCGCCGGGTGCAGCATAGGAGACCTCGTCACCGACGGCGGCGCCGATGAGTGCCGTACCGAGAGGACCACCGGGAGAAGCGAGGAATACTCCAGGAATCTTGTTCTCCGGTGTTGCGATGAGGTACTCGGTTTCGTCGCCGTCTTCATCGACGACCGTGACGAGTGAGCCGATCTCCACCTTGTCGGTGGCTCCGACTTCACGAACCTCGGCGTGTTCGATGATCTGGCGGACCTTGCGGATCCGGGCTTCCATCAGCCCCTGCTCGTTTTTGGCGGCGTCATAGTCTGCGTTCTCTCTGATATCCCCGTGAGAGCGCGCCTCGGCGATGCGCTCTGAAGCGCTGAGGCGGCCTTCGCCTTCGAGGTAGTTCAGTTCGTCGAGGAGCTTGCGGTGAGCCGCCGGCGTGAGCCAGATTGTTTCGCCCGTCATGGCCGGGCAGCATAGCGAGATGCAATCGGTACCGATGAAGCGCTCTGCGCTTTGGTTTGCGCTCTCCGCCGCGCTGTTGTGGGGCGTGAGTGGAACCGTTGCGGCGGATGTGTTCAACAAAGTCCCTCCTCCTCGTGTCGCGGAGGTGCGGGCTCTCGTGGCGGCACTGTTCCTCGTTCCGTACGCCGGCTTGCGAGGGCAGCTCCGAACCCGTGGCAACGGATTGTGGCTGGTCCTGTTCGGACTCACTCTGGCAACGGTGCATGTCACCTACTACTGGGCCATCGAGGGCTTGGGTGTCGGCCCCGGTGTGACCGTGCAGTTCCTGGCCCCGATCCTCGTGCTTTTCTGGATGCGGTTCGCGGAACGTCGTCACGTTGCCGTCGGCGTCTGGATCGCGGCCGTTGGGGCCGTTGCCGGCCTGGTGATGGTGACGCGTGCCTGGGAGGCCATCTCGGTCGACGCGTGGGCACTTGGAGCCGGGCTTGCATCCGCACTCACGTTCGCGACCTACCTGGTGATGGGGGAACGGCTCGGGCGCCGCATCGGCGCGGTCACGATCCTCACGTACGGATTCGTCGTCGCGGCCGTATTCTGGCTCGTGGTCCAGCCGCTATGGACATTCCCGCGGGCGCTGGACGCGAAGGACATCTCCGAGCTCGTCTGGGTTGGCCTCGGAGGCACGATGGTGCCGTTTCTGTTGGAGATGGCGGCGCTTCGAAGAGCTGCCGCAGCCTTGGTGGGCCTGGTTGCGACGGTCGAGCCGGTCATCGCCGCCATGACGGCGTGGATATTCCTGAGCCAGGCCTTGACGCTCGTGCAGATCGTCGGCGGAGTCGCCGTGCTCGGTGCGGTCCTCCTGGTTCAGCGCCGGGGAGTTGCAGAGATCGAGGCTCCGATGCAACCGGGACGATGAATGCCGGCGACCAGTGTTCGGTCATCAGTCTTCAGTTGTCGGCAAGACACGCGGCCACGCGTAGTTCGTATCTGATGACCGGCTGTTGACCGACGGCGGTCTGCCAGACTGGCGGTCGAAGGAGGTGACACGTGGCGAAGAAGCTGACTGCGTTCTCGCACGGCAGCGGCTGAGCATGCAAGCTCGGTCCTGACGAGCTGGCGCAGGTCCTGCGCCGACTGCACAATCACCCGGTGACCTTCCATCCGGACCTGGTCGTCGGGTTGCACCTGGCCGACGACGCCGGCGTGTTCCGCATGCCCGGTGGCACGCTGCTGCTGCAGACGGTCGACTACTTCACCCCCGTCGTCGATGACGCCTTCGACTGGGGGCGCATCGCCGCGTCCAACGCGCTGTCCGACATCTACGCGATGGGCGGTACTCCGCTCACCGCCATGCAGCTCATCGGCTGGCCTCGTGGAGCGATCTCCTTCGATGTCCTCGACGACGTGATCGCCGGTGGGGTCGAGATCCTCCAGCAGGCAGGGTGTGTCCTCATCGGTGGGCATTCGGTCGACGATCGCGAGCCCAAGTACGGGTTCGCGGTGAGCGGCACCGTCGAAGAGAAGAACCTCGTCATGAATCGGGGCGCCCAACCCGGTGATGTGCTCGTGCTGACCAAGCCGTTGGGGACCGGCGTGATCGCCACCGCACTCAAGGCCGGCCGCGCTCCAGAGGAGGTCGTCTCCAGAGCCGTCACCACGATGGTGACACTCAACGAAGGCGCTGCGAAGGCGATGAACCGTGTTGGCGTCCATGCGGGCACCGACGTGACCGGCTTCGGGCTGCTGGGACACCTTTCCGAGATGCTCACGGCGTCGGAGGTGGGGGCAAGGATCCGCGTCGCCGATATCCCGCTGATGGACGGGCTGCGTTCGTTGGTCGAGGCGGGCTTGTTCCCCGGCGGGAGTGCCAGAAACCTCGAGGCGGTGCGCCCGACCCTCGTGGCCGAAGGGGTCGAGGATACGAGCATCCGGATCCTCGCGGATGCCCAGACGAGCGGCGGTCTGCTCATGGCGGTTGCACCCGAGCGTCTCGATGCGATGCTCGATGCACTCGTCGAGGAGCGCACACCGGCGGCGGCCGTCATCGGGGAGATCATCGAGGACGACTGCGCGTCGATCGTGGTGATCGGGTCTTGAATCGAGAATCGTTGCAGGGGCATCAGGAGTGGGTGCTGGCGACCGCCGTGGGGCTGGTGATGACGGGTGCGAGTCTCGTCGCGCCGATCCTGCCCCTCTACGCTCTCGAGTTCGGTGTCAGCTACACGGCGGCCGGGGCTCTCATCACCGGATTCGCCTTGGCAAGGCTCTCCTTCGACATGATCGGAGGTGTGGCCGGCGACCGGTTCGGCGCCCGCCGTGTCACGATGAGCGGTGCGCTGCTCATCGCAGTCGCCGGTGTCACTGCGGCGCTGGCACCCTCGTATTGGGTGTTGCTCCTTTCACGCTTCATCGAAGGCGTCGGATCGGCGTTGTTCACCACGGCGGCGTTCCAGTTCCTCGTCCAAATCACCGAGCGATCCCGGCTCGGTCGGGCAACCGCGCTCTTCCAGACGGGAATGCTGGTTGGCTTTGCGATCGGTCCGTTCGCCGGCGGTTACCTTGCTCAACTCGGCGACTTCAGGACGCCGTTCTGGGCATACGCGGCGTTCGGAGTGCTGGTCGCCGTCATCTCCAGGCTCTTGATCACCGATGTCCCCTCTTCTGGCCGGACGATCGGCGAGGTGTTTCGCGCCGCGGGAAGCCTCCTGCGCAAGCGTGAGATTCGTGTCCTGGCGTTGGTCGCCTTCGCGCTGTTCGTCATGCGGTCGGGAGCGCGGATCACCCTGTTCCCTCTCTACGGCAACAAGGTCATCGGACTGGACCCGGCTTCGATCGGAACCATCCTCAGTGTGTCGGCCGTCGCCAACCTGTTCGTCGTCAACTTCGTGGGGCGAATGGTCGACAGGGTCGGGAGGAAACCGGTTGCAGTCTGGGGTTTGGTGGCGTCCGCGTTCGCGACGGCGGCATATGGCGCGTTCGGCACGTTCACTTCTCTGATGATCGTTTCCGCGGTGTTCGGGGTCGCCTCGGGTGTAGCTTCGATTCCGCCGCCGACGATGGTCGGTGACCTCGCTCCCGAAGGGCTCGAAGGATCCGCGGTCGGCTTGTACAAGATGGCAGGCGACCTTGGGTTTGTCGTCGGTCCTCTCATGGTTGGGGCGATCGCCGACGCGGGAGCGTTCACCACCGGTTTCGTGGTCAGTGGCGCGATACTTCTCGTTGCCGCCGGTGCGATGCTCACCATCGGAGAGACGGGAAGAAAGCTCGGAAAGGCTTCGTCGTGACGAGACTCGACAAGATCGCCGGGGCGCTGTCGATCGGAAGATTGCAGCGGCACATCTTCCTCTGTGCGCAGCAGGCCACGCCTCGCTGCTCGACCTACGAAGAGAGCGTCGAAGTATGGCGCTTTCTGAAGAAGCGGCTCAAGGATCTCGACCTCGCGAGCGCCCCCGCTCCATGGCGTGGTGACTTGGGCGTCGAACCCGATACTCCCCGAGGCACCGGCACGGTGCTGCGCTCGAAAGTCGACTGTTTTCGCATCTGCGAGCAAGGGCCGATCGCCGTCGTCTACCCGGAGGGGACGTGGTATCGGTCCGTGACGGTCGAGGTGATGGACCGCATCGTCACCGAGCATCTGATCGGGGGAGTTCCTGTGGAGGAGTTCGTGTTTGCGACCGATCGACTGGGAGCGTGACGTGAAGCTGTTGAGAAGCCTTGGTCTTGGATGGCTGGCGTGGCGCCTGCTCGGTCCCGAAATGCCCCCGCGCTACACCGTGCCACAGCGGCACCCCCTGCTCCTGCCGGGCCGGACGGTGTTCGTGGGCGATCGGGAGGTGTTCGTTCGGGAGGCGGGACCGGCCGATGCCCAGGTGCTGGTGTTGCTGCACGGGCTCGGGCTCGATTCGATGCTGGCGTGGTACCGGCTCATCCCGTTACTCGCCGAGCGATTTCGTATTGTGTCCATCGACCTGCATGGCGCCGGCAAGACCGACAAGGGGCGCGACCCCTTCGAGATTGCCGACATGGCGGATCAGGTCGCGGGCGCGTTGGGCGCGCTCGGCATCGACCAGGCAACGGTGGCCGGCTACTCGATGGGTGGTGCCGTCGCTCAGGAACTCGCTCACCGGCATCCACACCTCGTCGAACGGTTGGTGCTCATCGCCACGCTCTCCTATCACCCGCCGGCGTGGCGTTGGGGACGCACGGTCATAGGGCTGGTCGGTCGGGCGCTCGAGCGGGTCAGCAGGGTCGAGGTGTCGTGGGTCTGGTACCGGTATCTGCTGTGGGTCGGTGCCGTCGACCGGATCGGTGAACGTTGGCTGTGGGAGACACGGATGAACCGTGATCCGGAGGTGCAGTACCGTTCGATGTTCGCGCTGTTGCGCTTCGACAGCCGGCGGTGGCTGGCAGGGCTGAACGTTCCCGCGCTGGTGATCATCCCGCAGTCGGACCAGCTGGTACTTCCGGCATGGCAGCGGGAGATGGCGGCACTCCTGCGGGATTCGACGGTGGTTGAGGTGGCCGGCGCTCGTCATGAGCTGCCGATGACGCATCCCGATCAGGTCGCCGAGGCGGTCGAGGAGTTCCGGTGATCGAAGGTTTTCTCGCCGGCTCCCCTGAAATCCTCAGTCTCGTCTCTGCCGGCAGCACTGTTTGTGGCCGGCAGAGACGAGACTGCGTCAACGACCGAGGAGCTTGGCCATCACGACCCGCTGGATCTGGTTGGTCCCCTCGTAGATCTGGGTGATCTTGGCGTCGCGCATCATGCGCTCTGCCGGATAGTCCCTCACATACCCGTAGCCACCAAGTATCTGTACCGCGTCGGTCGTGACGTACATCGCAGTGTCCGATGCGAACGCCTTCGCGGCCGCGGCCACGTAGGTGAGTTGCGCATCCTTGCGGTCGATCATCGCATGTGCCTCGTACACGAGATGCCGTGCCGCTCTCGTCTTCATATCCATGTCGGCGAGCATGAAGCCGATCGCCTGGTTGTCGATGATGCGACGGCCGAACTGCTTGCGCTCCTTCGCGTAGTCGCGGGCAAGCTCGAATGCTCCTTGGGCGATGCCGAGCGCCTGGGCGGCGATGCCGGGACGTGAACGGTCCAGCGTCATCATGGCGATCTTGAAGCCCTCACCTTCTTCGCCAACCAGGTTGTCCGCAGAGATGCGCACGTCGTCGAGGGTCAGCTCCCCGGTCGGGGAGCCGTGCAACCCCATCTTGTGCTCATACCTCGTGACCTGGAATCCGGGTGTGGCGGCGGGGACGATGAAACACGATATGCCACGGTGGCCGGCATCGGGGTTGGTCTTGGCGAAAATGGTGTAGACGGTGGCGATGCCGGCGTTCGAAATGAAGCGCTTGCCGCCGTTGAGCACCCACTCGTCGCCATCGCGGACGGCCTTGGTCCGCATCGCTGCGACGTCCGATCCCGCCCCGGGTTCGGTGAGCCCGTACGCGGCCTGCTCTTCGCCCGCGATGATCTTGGGTATCCATGCGAGCTTCTGGTCGGACGTGCCTCTGAGCAGGACCGGGATCATGCCCAGCTTGTTCAGCAGCGGGATCATCACGGCGGATGCGCTGACTCTGGACATCTCTTCCACGAGGATCGCCTGCGTGATCGAGTCTGCTCCGGCGCCGCCGGTGTCTTCGGGGAACATCACGGAGAGGAGGTCGGCCTTGACCATCTCCTCGTGGAGATCGGCCGGATACTCGTCCGTCGCGTCGATCTCCTCGGCACGAGGAGCGATCTTGTCCTCGGAGAATTGCCGGACCATCGCTCGGAAGTCGTCGTGGATCTCGGACAGCTGATAGGGGTCGTTCACGATGTCTCCTCGGGGCATGTCAGGATTCCGGCCTGTTTGGCGAGCCAGACGCCAATGCCGATCAGAACGAGGAAGAACAGCAGCTTCTTCATGGAGAACGCCTTTCTCTCGGAATGCATCATAGAGCCTGCTCCAGCCCGGTCGACCGGCACGCTCCGGCTTCTTTGGCCGAGGCTTCCGAGAGCCGTGTCCAGATGCCGGGTGCCAGGGTTCGGGACTCGTGTCCAACCGTCAGTCGGTCGCCTCCGGCAGCAGCTTCAGGTGCTCCTCCGATGCCGCCACGATGCTGTCGCGGTCCCAGTAGAGCGGAGCCGTCTCACCTGTGGCCCACCGCTGGATCATGTCGTCGTAGTGGGGGTGATACGCGTGCCCCGACTGGCCGGTCGTGTAGATCGCGGTCGATGCATCGAGGTCGGAGAAGTCGATCACCATGCGCATCGAGGGGAGCGCGACGACTTCATACCCTTTCTCGACGAGCCAGCTCGTCGCATTCACCATGTCGGTACCGCCGGGTACCTTGAACGGTCCTCGGTTGAACAGCATCTCGATTGGTGCGATTCCGGACTTACCGAATGTCTGGTTCACGAACGTCGCCGTGTGCAGGTCGCCCCAGTGCCACGAGGCGGGGTCTCCGAGCGTGTCGTTCAACTCGTTCCACGAGGCCAGCAGTGCCGCTTCCAGGATGTCGTCGCGTGTCTCCACCGCCGAAGTGGTCTGGTCATCCCACCAGATGTTCGTCGGGTCGTCGAGGATCCGTCGGATCGCCTCGAGCGAAGAGTCCCTTCCCGACGGGCGTAGGCCTTCCGGCAGGTCGTCGTTGTAGACCAGGATCAGCAGGTTCTTCCATACGGCTCCGAAGAGCGCGGCCCCCTGGCTGTCGACATCGAAGCGGTACTCGCCATCGTCACCCGCCCAGGACTCCAGGATTGCCTGGGCTTTTCGAACGTCCGGGACGCCGGAAGCAAGTCCGACCAGGCGGGGCAGGAGCACGTCGGCGTGGATACTGGCGGCGTCGAACTGCATGGCGCGCACGTCATCGGGGCTGATGGACGTTCCTGCTTCCTGGATCATGTCGACGATTCGCTGCGCCCGCGTTCCGTACGCCCACTCGCGGGCCAGGAAAGGGCCGACTCCGGGGCGGGTCACGGCGTTGTTCGCGGTGACGATGAAGCCTTCGGGCGGGTCGAAGCTCGAAGGGAGCCGGTCGAAGGGGATGAATCCCGTCCACTCGTACGTGTCCGTCCATCCGGGGACGGGCATGCGCCCGTCGCCGGCGGCTCGAATCGGGATCTTTCCGGGAGCGTGATATCCGATGTGGCCGTCGACGTCCGCGTAGACGAAGTTCTGGGAGGGGACGTCCCACATGCGGAGAGCATCTTGGAACTCGTCCCAGTTGGCGGCACGATCGATTGCCACGATCGATTCGAGTGTTCGAGATGGTTCGAGTGCCGTCCAGCGAAGAGCGATCGCATATGGCTCGGGGAGTGGCGTGTCGGTCTTCTCGTCGAAGTCTTTGAGGCGTCCATAGACATCGGAGATGATCGGACCGTGGCGAGTCACCCGGACGTTCATCTGCACGGGCTCGCCGCCGGCGACAGCGATGGTCTCGGTGCGGGTCTCCGCATCAACCCATTCACCGTTGACCTCGTACTGATTCTGGTTGTCCGGGTTGATCTTCTCCACATACAGGTCCTGCACGTCCGCGGCGAGATTGGTCACACCCCAGGCGATGTTGGCGTTGTGGCCGATGACGATTCCTGGAGCGCCGAGGAGGGAGAAGCCGGCGACCTCATAGGGGCAGGCATCCGATACGTTCGTGCAATGCAGACCTGTCTCATACCAGATGGCGGGCATCTGGATGCCGAGATGTGGATCGTTTGCCAGGATCGGCTCGCCGGTGGAGGTCAGGGATCCGGAGATCACCCAGTTGTTCGAGCCGATGTCCGAACCGACCGGTCCCGTGAGCTGATTGATGAGCTCGATCGTATCTGCAGTGCGGGCGAGGAGGTCGTCTGTCTCCTCCGGCAGGACCGGAGCGGCTGCGCTCGTCGCCGAACTCGCGTAGTCGGGGACGATGACGGGCCGGTCTTGCGGATACGGCGGGTACAGGTCATCGACACGATCCCCGATCAGCTTGGACGCTTTTGCACGAAAGATCTCCAGATCCATGTTGGAGCGCAGGTCCCACGCCATCACCTTGGCCCAGACAAGGCTGTCGATCGGACTCCATGGCGCGGGGACGTAGGAACGATTGTTCAGCTTCAGGATCGCGTACTCCAGGCTCAGGGATGCTCCCTGATGATCGGAGAGGTACGCGTTGACGCCATCGGCGAACGAAGCAAGGGCGAGTGCGCTGTCCGGTGAGGCAGCCGCCCATTCCTGCTCGGCGATCCGTTCCCATCCAAGCGTACGGAGGAACTGGTCGGTTTCGACCTGGGATTCGCCGAAGATCTCTGCAAGACGTCCGCGACCGACGTGACGCTGGAAGTCCATCTGCCAGAAACGATCCTGCGCCTGGACGTATCCCTGCGCGAAGAACAGGTCGTGACTGCTCGTCGCATAGATATGGGGCACGCCGTCTCCGTCGCGATAGATGTCGACAGGATTCTGGAGACCACGAACAGTCAGTTCCCCATCCGTGGTGGGGAACGAGGCGCGCACGGTGAGGAACCCGCCGGCGGCGACCAGGACTACGAGAACGAGGACGAGGATGAGGAGGATCTTGAAGAATCTGCGCATGAGTCGAGGCTAGTGGCTCGGTAGGCAACGTTCCTGGCAGGCAAGGGGGAAGGACGGTCTGTCAAGGGGTATGTGGTCCGATCGCCGGTGATCGCGAGGCGTGAAGCGCCTTGACGCTCGTGAGCCGGTGGGCACTCTCAAAGCCGTTCGGCTGTTGCGGTCCCGGAACAGCCGGCCGTTCCTGTTCCCTTGCCCGGCCGGTTCTCTCAGCCGGTGGAAGGGCGATGGTGATCGATATCGTTCCGGGCCGACGGTTCACTTCTCTTCCCATGTGAAGAACCAGCCTGCCAGCGCCGGGCCGAGGATGGCCCAGAAGATCATCGCGGCGAGGTCGGTGGGGAAGAAGCTTGCCTGGTGGAGTGCGGCACGGAACAGTGCGGTGAGTGGCGCCGCCGGCAGGATCTTGGCGATCACGATCATGGCCGGCGGAAGCACCCAGATCGGGAAGATGATGTCACCGAGCACCAGCAGCGTGAGATAGAGGCCGTTGGCGACGGCGAGCGTCGCTTCGGCCCGGAAGGTCCCCGCGATGAACAGACCGATCCCCGACATCGCCGCCGATCCCAGCAGCATCGTCACGATGAACAGGCCGATGTTCGGGTCGGCGCTCCAGTGGAACACGGTCATCGCCACCCCGAGGAGGATCGCCACCTGGATGATCTCGATGATGAACACCGAGGTCGTCTTGGCGATGATCAGCGCGGTGCGTGGCATGGGGGTCGCGCCGAGTCGTTTCAGAACGTGATATTTGCGTTCGAAGCCCGTCGTGATGGCCAGGCTCGTGAGCGATGCCGAGAGGATCGCCAGTGCGAGCAGCCCGGGGATGAGCATCTCCACGCTGAGCCCGAACAAGCCCGTGAAGCCGAAGAAGAGCAGGATCGTCAGCGGGACGAGAACGAGCAGGAGGATCGCCTCGCCACGCCGGGCGGCGTTGGTGAGCTCAAACCTGGTCTGTGCTCTGATCGCACGCAGCATCGGTCAGTCCTCCGCCGTGAGTTCGAGGAACACGTCTTCGAGGCCGGTGGCTCCGACGCGGAGTTCGCGTAGCAAGATGCCTCGCTCGGCCAGCCAGGTCGTAAGCGTCGCCAGGGCTTCGGGGGTGACCGGGTCGACATCGACGACGTACCGTCCGGGAGCCAGTTCCGTCGTGGGGATCGGGAAGCGCCTGGTGTCGAGGCCAGGCTCGGCGAGCAGCGTCACGCCACCACTCTTTTGGATGAGCTCCGAAGGAGATCCCTCGGTGATCAGGCGTCCGTTGGCGATGATCCCGATCCGATCCGACAGCCGTTCGGCTTCGTCCATGTAGTGCGTGGTCAGCAGGGTTGTCACACCTTCGTCGTGGAGTGTTTCGATGATCGCCCACGTGTTTCTGCGTGCCATGGGATCCATGCCGGACGTGGGCTCGTCCAGGAAGAGCACCTGGGGGTTTCCCACGAGGGCCAACGCGAGGGACAGGCGCTGTTTCTCGCCACCAGAAAGTTGGCGGTACGGGGTCTTGAGGCGACCGGTCAGTCCGGTCAGCTCGACGAGCTCGTCCAGATCGCGTGGGTGATCGTGGAATGCGGCGAACAGGCGAAGCGCCTCGATCGGCCGGGTGGCCGGAGAGATGCCACCTTCCTGCAGCATGACACCGATGCGCTTGTGGAGTTCCCGGGGGCGCTTCGACGGATCGATGCCGAGCACGGAGACACCTCCTCCACTCGGGTCGCGTAGGCCTTCGAGGATCTCGACGGTGGTCGTTTTGCCGGCCCCGTTCGGTCCCAGCAGAGCGTACGATTCACCTTCTTCGACGGACAGGGTGAGGTGGTCGACCGCGGTGTGCCGGCCGTACCGCTTGGTGAGGTTCTCGATGACGATCGCTGGAGTCACGGACGAGCATGGTAACCGGCATTGCAGGGGCGGGATTCGGGAGGAGGGTTCGTTCACGGCGGCAGCCTCGCCGACGACCCGCCAGGTCCATCCGGCTTTCCGGACGTGCTGCCCGAACAGATGGCACTGGAAGGTTCGGGGAGGGCGCGCCTTGCCGCCGACCGGGGCGCCGGTACCACTCGGCGGCTCCGTCGTGTCGTCTTGGTGGTGTGTCGTGGCGTGGACGGTTGTCAGGGCGGGTCGTTGCCGCCGGGTTTGAGGAATCGGCGTCGTTGGGGTGGCGTGTCGGGGTCGATCCGATAGCCCATCCCGTGGATGACGACATGGTGGTGATACCAACACAGCGTCGTGAGGTTCTCCGGATCGGTCGGCCCACCTTGGGAGTACGGGGTGATGTGGTGGGCTGAGTGCCTCGACAGGCAACCTTTGCGGCGTTCTGCCGGCCAGGAACGCCGCTCGCTGCGTTCTCCGCCTCGACGCACCTGCCGGTGCGCCTTCGTTGTGCGGCCTTGCCATCGGCGTTCCTGACTCGGCATCGACACCACGAACGTTGCCTGCCAAGGCACCGAAGGCGGTAGCGGCTCGTGCAGGCGTCTACCGTGCACACGCAGGCGTCTCTCTGCAGGATCGCTCTCCGTAACGCGGGGTTGACCGTTCGGGTGTGTCTTCCGACGGCCAACGGGGTTCCGTCTCTGGTGAGGATCGTTTCGATCTGGCTGTCACACAGGAGTCCGTCGAGAGCATCGGGTCCGATCCGTACGCCCGAATCGAGGATGACGCCGGTCTTGTTCTGGGTCTGGGTTGCCCGGCCGGCATCGACGAAGACGGTGATCAGGGGCGTGCAGGTTCCTTCACCGGCCGTTGCCGTGAGGGAATCCTGGGCAATCGAGGTGAGGGCGTCCGCCTGTCGCTGCCCCAAGGCCGGCCTCGTTCCATCAGGCAGGGCGGGGAATGCGTCGGCACGTCGGATGAGGGCTTGTTCGACGATCTGGCCGTCGACGCCGGGCAGGAGCCCCCACAGGCGCCATGAGGTCTGGTCCAGGTTGGGCTGCATGGCGAGGTACCGGTCGCAGACACTCTGGCGTTCCCGATCACGCGAGAGGCGATGCCTTCTGAAGATCTCGCGGCGCAGACCGCCGATGTCGAATCGCCATCCGGTCTCTACGGTGTTGTCGACACCGGTCGCGGCGTATCTGCACAACTCGACGGCACGGTCGAAGGTGATTCCCCCTGCGCCGAGCGCTTCGGCCACCTCGGGCGTGTCCAGGGCCGCACGGGAGGTCCGCATGAGTGCCGATGCGGTCTCCGGCGCCACATCCAGGCGGCTTGCGGTCCATTCGACCATGGAACGGCACCCATCTGCGGTGGATACCTGGCGGCGATCCAGCTCGGCCAACACGGCGATCTGCACCGCTCGACTCCGAGCGATGACTGTTTCGGTCGCCAACAGGGTCTGTTCCAGGTCGTCTGTGGTTCGACTGTCCATACCGGCAACATATCATCCGGGTGTGACAGAAAACGACTGGCAACGATAGATGACGAAAGAAGAGAGTCTCTACCCGGGCGACTGTCGCCGTTCGGTCAGGTCGGCTTCGTGCCCCGGACCCGGATGTAGCGGATCCCGCGCCCGAGGCTCCAGGGGCCGGAACCCAGGAGGTGTGTCGCTGCAGCAGCCCCGGTGGCGAGGCGGCGCTCCCACACCGGTCGCACCAGGTCGGTCAGTTCGCGGACTTCGACGTCGACCATGCCGGCCTCTTCCATCCATCCCGCGAAGTCATCCGGCGTGGCGACGCACAGGTAGTCGAGGTGAGCTTCGGTGAACGCCGCGCGGATGTCGGCGGGCGGATCCTCCGGAGCGATCACATCGGTGATGGTCATCACACCGCCGGGACGGAGCACTCTGGCCATCTCGGACTGACCGATGTCGGTCACCTCCGAGGTCGGGTACACGATGAACTCACTCACCACACCATCGAAGGCTGCATCGGGAGACGGAATCCGGTCGGGCAGCGCCTTGTCGAACCTGACCGGGACACCTTCGGTCTTGGCGCTCCGGGCCGCGCTCAGCAGCTCTTCGGAGAGTTCGAGCCCGAGCACCTCACCGCCGCCGACCCGATCGGCGATTCGGAACGCCACCTCGCCGGACGCCGAGCACAGCACGAGAATCCGTTTTCCCTCCAGCGGTTCCAGGTCGGCGAGAATCGTTTCGACCACCGGAGACAGCAACTCCCGTTCGGTCTTCGCCCACGGCGCCATCGATCTACTCCCTGCATCGAACCTACTCCATCGGGGGTGGGTTCCGTCGCAGGAATCCGGGGGTGGATCTCATGGCGGGCCGGTAGCCTGTACCGCCGATGAGGACCCATCGTCGATGGGTCGTATCAAGCGAGGCGGCGAGGAATGGGGAGCGCGCAGTGGGTGATCTGATCACGCTGATCGGTACCACCGAGCAGTTGGGAGCTTCGGCGGCCGTTCTGGCGCGCGGATACGAGGCCAGGCCGATGGCGGTGTCGGATGCGGACGCCGTCGGCTCCCTGTATTTCGCCGCATACGATCCTGGTGAGGCATGTGACACGTTGGAGGAGTCGGTCGCGGATGTCGTCATGTCGCTGGACGGCGACTACGGCCCGTTTTGGGCCGAGGCGTCCCCGGTCATCGGCCGTGGCAGCCAGGTCGTTGCCGCCGTGATGACGGTTCGCCGAGCTCCGTGGCACGACACGCCGGACTGTCCGTTCATCATCGAGGTGTTCACCGATCGTGCCCACCGCCGGCGCGGACTCGCCCGGTTCGGTATCGGATGGTGCCTGAGGATCGTGCGCGAGGCGGGCGAGTCTTCCGTGGCGTTGCGGGTGATGGATGACAACACCCCGGCCCTCGCATTGTACGAATCCCTCGGCTTCACACCGTGGAAGCCCGTGCAGCACGGGTGACGCGAGGTCCGGACATTCGGGTGCCCGCGGAGCAATACAGGGAGAGCATTCCCCACCCCAACCCCACAGCCTCTACCACCACGCATGAGAACGATCTCCTGGCGGCCATAGACCCCCTACAAACAAGGAACGATGTCCTGGCGGCCCGCCAGTACGGAATACGTGAGTGCCCACCCGACCCCCGATTCACACGCTCGTGTCACTCGACGGATTCCCGGTCCTCGACGACTCTTGAACGTAGCCATAATCTATGATAGGGATGTGGCGTCATGGAGATCTCGGTGGAAGTCGGTATCAGAGAGCTTCGGAATCACCTGAGCCGGTATCTTGCCCTGGTGCGGTCCGGTGAGGAGGTCGTGGTCACCGATCGTGGCCGGGCTGTGGCGCGTGTGGTCCCGCTGATCGAGGAACGACCCATCGACCGGCTGGTCGCCGAGGGAGTCGTGATGCCCGCCAGAGAGCGTGTGCGCTCCCGGCCGCACAGGCGGATCGAGGGCGCGGGGCAGGTGAGCGATCTGGTGGCCGAGCAGCGACGATGATCGCCTACTTCGATACGTCGGCGTTGCTTCCGCTCATCGTTGACGAACCGGCGTCGGAGGTGGCCGCCCGAGTGTGGGATGTGGCCGATCGTGTCGTGTCTGTTCGGCTCGTGTATCCGGAGGCAAGGGCGGCACTGGCCCGCGCCCATCGTCTGGGTCGGATCACGTCTCGTCGGCTGCAATCAGCCGTAGTCCAGCTCGACCGTCTACTCGATCAGCTCGATGTCGTCGAGATCACCGCCAGACTGGCTCGGCGGGCAGGCGAGCTGGCCGAGCATCAGAGCCTTCGTGGCTACGACGCCGTCCACCTGGCCGGGGCCGAGCTCATCAACAGTCGGGACACGGTGCTCGTCGCCGGCGACACACGGCTCTGCGATGCAGGAGAACGACTCTGGATCAACGTCGCCCGTCTGTGACCGATCGACGTCGAGCCTGCGTGAAGACTCGCCGGGGTCGGCACCGATGGAGAGACCCTCGGACGTGACGGTTGCCCGGGATGTGAAACTCGTAGACTCGTTTCCAGTGAGAGACATTTCCAGGGTCGGGTATGTCGTTCTGTCGATCGTCGGCCCGGTGCTGACTGTCGGCCTGATCGTCGGCTTCGTCGCCATCAGAGATCGCCAGGGCGTCGGTGGTGAACCGCAGCAAGAAGCCGCGATTCCCATTGTCGCCGAGTACCAACGCGCCCTCGCCGAGGGCGATCTCGATACGTACCGAAGCATCAGCAAACCGATGCTGGGAACCTCCATCACCGAGGCCTTCGCCGTTGAACGTGGCTGCCTCGACTGGAACGTTGTTGTCGTGTCCCTTCGAGATCATGAGATCTCTCCATACGTAGCCGTCGCCACGTTCTCCGATGGAGACCGAAGCCTGGCCCGGACGTTGATGTATGAATCGAACGGATGGATCGTCACCGTCCAGCCCGATTGCTGAGCGCGATCACGGGCGCGATTCCCTGTCACGCGCCGGACGTGCCTGCAGTTCGCGCATGACTGCGGTCAGAGGTCGACGGCGCCAGGTGCACCCCGGTTCGCCCTCCATCCGGGTTCATTTCGACAGAACCGTCGAGCCGGTCGAACACGTGAAGGCAGGGTTGACACCGACCACGTCGGTGAGGTGGGCGGGACGGGGGTGTTCCATCTCGAAATCCAAAGCGCCGACCATCCAAGATCCTGTAGGGTCGCGTACATGCCGGCGGTAGAAGTCCAGGGGCTCCGAAGGGTCTTCAAGGTGCATGGTCGCGCCTCCGAGCCGGTCGTGGCACTCGACGGCATCGACCTCGCCGTGGAGGAGGGCACGATCCATGGGCTGCTCGGTCCGAACGGCGCCGGCAAGACGACGCTCGTGAAGATCCTCGCCACGGTGCTGCTCCCGACGGAAGGAACGGCGTCGGTGCTCGGCTTCGACGTCGTCGCCGAGACAGCCAAGGTGCGGCCGCTGATCGGCCTCGTGTTCGGTGGCGACCGAGGGCTGTACACCCGGCTGACGGCACGTCAGAACCTCATCTACTGGGCTGCACTGTATGGAGTGTCGGCATCGGAGACGCCCGCCGTCGTGGATCGGCTGCTCGATCGTGTGGGTCTCGCAGACCGGGCCGGCGAACGGGTGGAGACCTTCTCTCGAGGGATGAAACAGCGCCTCCATCTCGCCCGGGGACTGGTGTCGGATCCGCCGGTGTTGTTCCTCGACGAGCCGACCATCGGGCTGGACCCGATGGCGTCGCTCGAATTCCGACGCCTCGTCGTCGAGCTGCGCGATGCCGGCAAGACCGTGTTTCTGACGACTCACAACATGGCCGAGGCCGAGGCGCTGTGCGACCGGGTATCGCTCATCGACCGCGGTCGGATCGTCGCCACCGAATCCCCGACGACGCTGGGGCTGTGGATGTCTCGCTATGAATGGGTCGAAGCCCAGCACGTTCTCGACGAGGTCGTTGCCGAGATCGAGGTGCTCGTCGCCGATGTCGAGCGGCGCCCCGACGGCTGGGTTCGGTTTCAGCCGGACGCCGACGGGGTCGGTCGGCGTGTCCTGCGCCGCCTTGTCGACGCCGGCGTGTCATCGGTACGCACGGGATCGCCGTCCCTCGAGGACGTGTATATGAAGCTCATCGGCGACCGGGGCATGGAGTTGTGAACGCCGCAGCGGCCGCGTTCAAGATGCAGCTACGTCTCGCGTTACGCACTCCCAACTACTGGATGGTGCAGATCTCCACGATCCCGCAGGTGATCATCTTCTTCTCGGTGATCGAGGCGTTCGACCGTCCCGATCTGCTCATCAATGCGCTCCTCGCACCGATCCTGATGGCGATGTGGAGCACGGCGCTGTGGACGGGGGGAAGTGTGGTGCGTGACGATCGGTGGATGGGCCGTCTCGAGCTGCATGCCGCCGCGCCCGTCGGCTACGGGCTGGTGGTGACCGCCCGTGTGGCTGCCGTCGTGATGCTGTCGCTCCTCGTCGTTCCACTCACGCTCGCCACCGCCTGGGCGACCTACGGGATCGACATCCGCATCGCCCACCCGGTCGTGCTGGTCGTCGCGCTGCTGCTCACCGCGGCGGCGATCACCGGCACCGGCATGATCTTCTCCAGCATGACGATCCTGAGCCGCGCCGCGACCACCTTCCAATCGTCGGCGTCGTACCCGTTTCTGCTGCTCGGCGGCGTGTTCGTGCCCCTGGCGCTGCTGCCGGTCTGGGCTCGGCCGTTCGGACGCCTGGTATTCCTTTCGTGGGGCTCCGACCTGATTCGTGACAGCGTCACCCAACCGGTGGTCACTGCCCTGCCATGGCGTCTCGCGGCGATCGTGGTCCTGGGGGCTGTCGGCTTCGGTGTCGCCCAGTGGCTCGTTCGGGTGGTGCTCTACCGAGTGAGAGCGACAGGGGAGATCGCGGCCCCATGACCGCCGCTCTGCGCATCGCCCGCAACGCCGCCCTCGTCGGCTACCTGGACGTGCGCGCCCAGTACACGTGGAAGTCGTGGCTGTTCGGCTGGATCGTCCGTGCCACCGCACAAGTGCTGTTCTTCACCGCGATGGGACTGCTCGTCGGTGGACGCGACCTCGTCCTGTTCGCGTTCGTCGGCAACGTGGCCGCCAGGGCTGCACAGGCGCCGCTCGGCACGGGACCCGACACGGCGTGGGAACGGGGTCTCGGGACGCTGCCGCTGCTCGTTGTGGCGCCCCGGTCGATGCTGCCGGTGTTCGGTGGACGGTCGGCCTTCTACATCGTGCAGGGCCTCGTGGAGGCGAGCCTCATCTTCGTGATCCTCGCACCGTTCGTCGGGTTCTCCGGCAACTGGTGGTGGCTTCCCGTCGGATTGCTGGCCATCAGCCTCGGGGCATACGGGCTCGGCCTGTTCCTCGCCGCGATCGCCATCCGGCGCCTGCGGATCGGCAACATCCTGTTCAACCTGGTCTTCTACACGCTGATCACCATCGGCGGGGTGAACGTGGCGACGAGCGTCTTCCCGACCTGGGTGCAACGAACCGCCGACCTGCTGCCCTTGCACCACGGGCTCCTGGGGTTGCGGGAGCTCCTCGCCACCGGACCCTCGAGAGGCGCGTTCGGCCAACTCGGCCTGGAGCTTCTGGTCGGTGTCGGCTGGTTCCTCATCGCCCTCGTCGGGTTCCGCCTCTTCGCCGAGGGTGGCCGGCGCGACGGCACGATCGATCTCGAGGAGTAGCGAGCCTGTGTGAGGATTGTCGGGCGTTCCGGTCGCCGGCAGGAGTGCGAATCTCGGCGGCGGCCCCAACTTCGGCGGTGAGCATCGGGTGATCGAACACGCCTGCCTGTGCGCTGTGAGAGGTTGGTCGATCCTGGCGCCGAAACGCGGTGCGGCCGGTGCTGCCGAGATGAGTGCCGGCGAGTTCGCCGAACTTGCCCGACCGTTGAGAGCGCCGAATTCCCGGTAGCAGGAGCGGGAGCCATCGTGCCGTGCCCGCCGAGGTCGTGGGCGATGAGTCGGTCGGCGAGCTTCGAGACGGAAGCTGCTCGTCCGCCGCCGAACCCGTCTCGCCCGTCAGAGCGCCAGCGCCAGGAACCCGACATAGGCGACGACGAGCACCGCACCTTCCCAGCGCACGAGACGGTTCCCCGTCGCGGTCAAGATGCCGGCGAGGGCCGAGATGACGAGCATGAAGATGATCGGGACTCGGAAATCGGCGGTGAAGGTGCCGGTTCCCGCAAGAGCGGCTGCTCCGGCGACACCCAGAGAGTTGAACAGGTTCGAGCCGAGAACGTTGCCGATCACGAGTGCGTTTTCGTGTCGCCTCGCTGCGGCGATTCCGGTGGCGAGTTCCGGCAGGCTCGTGCCGACGGCGACGAGCGAGAGTCCGATGAACCCCTGGCTGAGACCCAGTTCGACGGCCACGATGCGGGCACCCCTGACCAGCAGATCGGCGCCGACGAGCGTCAGGGCCAACGCGATGAGTCCGACGGTGAGCTCGACTGCGGCCCCTTTGCCGGGGGGAGCGAGCTCGTTGACGTCGAGTTTCACGATGCCCTCTGCGATGTCCCGCCGTGACCACGAGACCAGCAGGAACGCAGAGATGACGATTCCGACGATGAGCACCACCCCCTCGACGGCGCTGATCGTTCCCTCCCACGCCAAGGCGCTGAAGGCAACGACGCCGGCGAGCATGAGGATGCCTTCCCTCTTGATCGTGTGCAGATGCCCGGCAACGGGCAGGATCATGACCGAGACACCCAGCACAAGGCTCAGGTTCGCCACGTTCGATCCGACGATGTTCCCGATCGCCATGTCCATCTCGCCCCGGGCGGCGGCGAGCGTGCTGACCAGCAGCTCGGGAGCCGAAGTGCCCATTCCGATCACGAGCGCACCGATGAGCACCGCGGACATCCCCCAGATTCGGGCAAGACGCGCCGCGGAGAGCACCAGCCGATCGGCGGCAACGGTCAGCAGCACGAGTCCGAGTACCACGAGCACGACGGCACCGATCACCGCTCATCCCTCCATGCGAGCCACTCTTTGACGGCTCCGGTGTCGTAGGACGGCCCGTCGAGGCTGAGCACCACCTGTTCCGCCCCGGCGGCGACGAGATCGTCCGCCAGGTCGATGCGCCGTTCGCTCACACCGACAGACCGTTCGATCGTGGAAGGGTCCCTGCCGATGCGGCCGCACCAGCGATCCAAGACCCGGTTCTTGTGCGCGTAGAGCTCCGGGTTTGTCGTGCTGAAGAAACCATGCCAGATGTTCGCGTGCTGGGCAGTGATCCTCAGGGTCACCTTCTCTCCACCGCCTCCGACCAGAATCGGGATGGAGCGTTTCGGAGGTGGGTTCAGGTCGGCCAGACGAGCCTTGATGATCGGGAGATCGCGATCCAGGTCGCGAAGGCGACTTGGCGCCGTTCCGAATTCATACCCGTATTCGTCGTAGTCCCGCTGAAACCATCCCGACCCGATGCCCAGGATCAGGCGGCCCTCGGAGATGTGGTCGACCGTACGGGCCATGTCGGCGAGCAGATTCGGATTCCGATACGAGTTGCAGGTCACCAGGCATCCGATCTCGACCTGCTCGGTGATCTCCGCCCACGAGGCCAGCATCGTCCACGCCTCGAAGTGTTTGCCGTCACGGTCGCCGGACAACGCGAAGAAGTGGTCCCAGTTGTAGATGATGTCGACGCCAAGGGCCTCACATTCGAGCACTGCCCTGCGAATGTCCGAGTACTCGGCATGTTGGGGCTGCAGTTGCACAGCGATTCGGAGCATGCGCGCACAGTAGCGGGCGTAGGCTGGAAACGATCGACCAGAGGAGTGAATGTGGAGTTCCAGTCCTATGCCTACGGCCAGAACTTTTTCACGATCGACGCAGACCTCTCCGTGGTGCTGAGCCGGTACTGGCAGGATTTCGACGCCCACCGCGAGGAGATGACACGGTGGGGCCGGCTGATGGGATCCGAGGCCTACGAGGTCGGCTACCACATCGACCAGGGGGCGGTACCGGAGCTGGTGATGCATGACCTGGACGGCAACCGGGTCGATCGTGCGCGGATCTCTCCGGCGCAGAAGGCGTTGCTGGCGAAGCTCGCACCGATGATGCGTCCCATCTACGACGGGGGGAGCTGGCATCACCACTACGCGATCGGGTATCTCCTCGGCGACCCGGGCTTGTACTGCATTCTGACGATCACCCAGCAGACGGCGTACGCGATCCACAAGTATGCGCCCGAGCTGGGCGAGTGGAAGGATCGGCTCCTGGCGGGGGAGGCTTGGGGTGCGACGTGGATGACCGAGATCCAGGGTGGGAGCGACCTTGGTGCGAACAAGACCGTTGCTCATCGCGACGAGGAGGGTTGGCACCTCTCCGCGGGTGACAAGTACTTCGCGAGCGGGGCGGGCCTGACCGACGTCGCGATCACCACCGCCCGTCCGGAAGGAGCACCGGAAGGCCCGAAAGGCCTTGCCTTGTTCCTCGTGCCCCGTCTTCGCCGGGACGGCACGCTCAACTTCACGGTGCGCAGACTCAAGAACAAGTCTGCGACCCGCGCCGTTCCCTCCGGAGAGGTCGAGTTCGATGGCGCAGAGGCATACCTCATCGGGCGACCCGAAGAGGGGATCTACTACACGTTGGAGAACCTCACGATCTCGCGACTGGCAAATGCGGTCGCCGCGATGGGGATCGCCAAGAAGGCGCATCTCGAGACGCTGACCCGGGTCCAACGGCGCACCGCCTTCGGACACCCGCTCGCAGAGCTTCCGTTGATTCGCCGGGATATGGTGGACCTCGCGGTCCGACAGGCCGGTGGCATGGCGATTGCATTCCGGGCCGTCGAAGCGTTCGATCATGCCTGGCATGACCGGCCTCCCTACACCGCCGAGTATCACTACGCCCGCTTCCTGTCGCACCTCGCCAAGAACCGCACCGCCAACCACGCGGCAGAGATCACTCGCCTCGGTATGGAGATCTTCGGGGGGCTGGGGTTCCTGGAGGAGTATGCGGTCGCACGCTGGCACCGGGAGGCTCTCATTACGCCGATCTGGGAAGGTCCCAGCAACGTGCAGGCGATCGACATGCTCGAAGCGATGCAGAAGAAGGGAGCGCACGAGCAGTTCGTCGACGAGTTCACAACGCTGTTGGAGAGCGTGGGTACGCCCGCTGCGGAGATGGCCCTCAAGACGATCCAGGGGACTCTCTCGGATCTGGCCCGTATGGGCGCCGACGAGGCCCAATGGCATTCGAAGCGCGCACTGGTGAGATTCGCCGATGCGGCACAGGTCGGTCTTCTCTACGACCTGGCCGATACGGGTGGTGACCGGTACGCCAAGCTGGCGGAACTCTATGCGGCGCACTTCATCGAAGGCGAGGAGTACCCGGCTTGGGCCATGAAGGACGCCTCCGTGTAGCCAGACCCCCCACTCATCCGTTCTCGTGACACTTCGAGGGGATAATCCCAGCCAACCGTCACGAGAACGGATAGGTGGGTCGGCGGTCTACCGTCCTGTTGCGAGCTGCTTGGCTGCTTCGACGAGTGCCTCGGGAGGGACCTCCCCCGGGAAACGGAAGTCGACGTTGCCTTCGGCGGTCACGAAGACGAAGAACGGGAATGCGTTGAGCCCGAACGCCTGGGCCGCAGAGTTCTGTGCGTCATCCGCCATGGTCGGGATCGGCCAGTCGGCCAGCCACTTCGACGGTGGGTAGTTGGGTGCCGTAGGATCTGATGCCGTCGAGACCGCGTAGAAGTCGACCCCGTCGGGCAGGCCGTTCGCCTTGATGTACGGTTTCAGTTCTTTCACGTCGTTCTGACAGTGCGGGCACCAGTGGGTGAGGAAGATGATGATCTTGGGTTTCCCATCGTTGGTGATGGAGATCGGGGTGCCATCGAATGAGAAGCCGGACAACGTCGGAGCCTGCTGCCCGACGGCCGGGTCGGCGCCCTTCTCGGGATAGCGTGGCAGGGCCACACCGGAGACGGTGACCGGTTGGGTCTCGCTGATGGTGCCGCCGCCACCCGGGGAGCCGTTTCCACCTCCGGTCGAAAGGGCGGCAATTCCCGCGATGGCGAGAACCGCCACGATTGCGACGACGATGACCGTGCGTCGCGATCCGGTGGTGTCGGCGCGTTCTTGTTCAACGTTCTTACTCATGTTCCTGCCTCGTCGACGTGCGGGCCCACAGCAGGAGCAGTCCAACGAGTGTCAGCCCTGCAAGGGACATCATAGGGATCGAGATGAATCCCAGTTCCCAGACCCAACGGAGCGTGCATGGGGCGTCGGGGTTGCACACGCCTGTGTCGAGCGACGGGAAGTTCTGAAGGGTGTACTGGTAGGCGGCGATACCCCAACCGATCGCGACGACCGGCAACGTATAGGTGCTGATCCGCGTGTCCTTTCGGTGTGCGGCGATGGGCAGCACGACGACCAACGGGTACCAGACGATGCGCTGGTACCAGCAGAGATGGCATGGATTGAAGCCGATCACCTCCGAGTAGAAGAGGCTTCCTACGGTCGCACCGAGGGCAATGGCGGAAGCTATCCAGAGTGTCGAGCCTCCAAACAGATCGTCGAGCCGGTCGGAGGCGGACTGGAGCAGCGCCGAGCGCCGTCTTCCAAGGAGCAGCACCACCAGTCCGATGTCGACGACGATGATGAGCAGCGTGATGAGCCCGAAGAATCGGTTCACGAATGCAGGGTTCATGGGGTCGGAGATTAGTGGCGACGGGTCGGCCTACCGGCCGGCCAACTGCTCGAGAATCTTGTAGAGCGTTTCGGGAGGCATGTCGCCTTCGTTCCTGCCCACGACCTTGCCGTCTGCGCCGACGAAAACAACGAAGGGGAATCCGGAGAGACCGAACGCTCGTGCCGAGGAGCTGTTCGAGTTGTCCGCGATCGTGGGAACCGGCCAGTCGGCCAGCCACTTCGACGGCGGATAGTTCGGCTTGGCGGCGTTCACGCTCGTCGAGATGGAGAAGACTTCGACACCTTCCGGAATGCCGTTCGCCTTGATGTACGGGGTCAGCTCTTCCACCTCGGTCTGGCAGTGCGGGCACCAGTGGGCGAGCAGGATGATGGCTTTCGGTGTGCCGTCGTTCGTGATCGACAAGGGGGTCCCGTCGAAGGTCGCGCCGGTGATCTCGGGGGCCGGCATGCCGACGGCGGGATCGGCCGTTCCGCTCTGATACAAGGGCAGAGCCTGGCCGGTGATCTTGACCGACCTGGTCTGTTTGATGTTCGCGTCCCCGGAGCCGGATACGGTGGTGAGGAGAGCGACGAGTGCCACGACGGCAAGGACGGCGACGCCGATGAGAATGGGCGTCTTGCGTGAACGACGTTTCCGCGGGGGCGGCTTCTTGACGGCCTTCTTGCTCATGAGTTCCTCACAGGGAAGCGTGATACGTCGAGAGCATAGCCTTGTGGGAGACGCGCCTATTCGGCCAGGTAGGCGGCCAGCCGCCCACCCGCCCGGTCACGGAACGCCGCCATCGCATCGAGCCGTTCGAGCTCCTGAGCGACGGCCTTCTCGGCATGGTGAACGGTTCTCCGGTCGAAGAACGCATGGACCTCGTCCGCCCTATTGCTCAACGTCCAGAGTGTTCCCAGCGTGCGTTTGAGCAGCGACGGCGGGAAGGCTCGGACCTGTTCCTCCCAGTGGCGGGTGTAGAGATCCCATGCGACCCGACCCGCCGTGCGGTTTGCGAGCAACTGTTCCACGACGAACGGAGCGTCCTGAGTTCTGATCCGGCCATCGAGTGCCATCGCGAAGGTGCGCTCGGCGAGGTCCGTATCCGGGAACAACGGCAATGCGTGCAGGTAGCGGTTCTCGTCCTGAGGCGTTTGTGCATGTTCATATTCGGAGAGGAACGTCTCGTAGTCGGCAAGTCCGGCATCCGCAGTGACGGTGATGACCGCCCGGGTCACCTCAGGGTCGAGAGCATGATCGAGAACGGCCGGCAGTAGTTCGACGGCACGGGCCCGAACCCGGCTGTCGTGTCCATAGCGGCCGAGGGCCGAGATGAGCAGGCCGCGCAGGCGGCTGGTCTGACTGTCCTCATTCGGTCGAGGGTCCCAACCGAGGCGTTCGAGTGCCGGTGTGAGCAGATCGCGAACGTACCGCTCGAAGGCAGGGCTCGAATCGAACGTGTGATGGATCTGGTCGATGCTTCCGACGATCGCCGTCCACACTGCGTACTCGGTCTCGTTGCCGAAGCGGGTGAGGAGATCCAGATACGTGGCGATGTCGGTCTGGCCGGCGATGACACAGGCCCACGCGTCATCGACGAGGCCGTATCGGTCGAGTGCGGAGAGGCGGTCGAGGCGATCGAGGAGGCGTTCGAGGAGATCCGGCGAGTAGCGGCTCCGGTAGTAGCCGTGCCCGCCGGCGTTTGCGAGCACCCAGTCCACGGGGTGCTCGACGTCGATGCGAATCTCTGGTGTGTCGAACACCACGTCGGTCCGATGGACCACATCACCGGCTCCGTAGGCGAGGGTGAGGGGGATCTGCCACAGGTCGTCATCACCGGACGGCCGGTACCGGAAGCGATGCTGTCGCGCGACGATGCTCCCGTCGTCCAGGCCGATGTCCACCTGCGGGTAGCCGCCGGCAAAGATCCAGGACTTCATGACCGATCCGACCGGTTGGCCCGAGGCCTGTTCGAGAGCCGCCCACAGGTCGCTCGTCTCGGTGTTCGCGAACGCGTGAGTGTCCAGGTACGCCTTGATGCCCTTTCGGAAGACCTCTTCGCCGAGGAACTGCTGAAGCATGCGAACGAGTGAAGAGCCCTTCATGTAGGTGAGCACATCGAACATCTCGTCGGCCTCGTGCGGAGCGACGACGGGAAACTCGACGGGTCTGGTCGCCTGGAGGGCGTCGGTGATCATGGATCGGGAGCGCAACGGCGCGAACGAAAGCCAGGTCTTCCATTCGGGTTTCCACGCATCCTGGGCGATCATCTCCATGAACGTCGCGAATGCCTCGTTGAGCCAGACGCCGTTCCACCACTTCATGGTCACGTAGTCACCGAACCACATGTGGGCGAGTTCGTGGGCGATGACCTCCGAGACGCGCCGTATCTCGGCGTGGGATGCGGTCTCGAGGTCGACGAGGAGGGTGCTTTCCCGGAACGTGACGGCACCGAGGTTCTCCATCGCTCCGAATGCGAAGTCGGGGATCGCGATGAGGTCCATCTTGTGTCCCTGGTATGGGATGTCGTAGTAGTCGGCCAGCCACTGCAGGTAGTGGGCACCGGCTTCGACTGCGAACTCGGCGAGCTGCTCCTGCCCGGCCTGATGGATCACTCGCAGGGGAACGCCACCGGCGTCGACCGGTTCGGTTGCGGTGAACGGTCCGACGACGAAGGCCACCAGATAGGTCGACATTCTGGGTGTGTCGGAGAAGAGGACCCTGATCGTGCCGTCGTCGAGCTTTGTTCGACCGATCTCGGCTCCGTTGGATACGGCGAGGAGACCCTCGGGCACAACGAGAGTGATGCCGAACACGGCTTTGTATTCCGGTTCGTCCCAGCAGGGAAACGCGCGTCGGGCATCGGTCGCTTCGAACTGGGTTGTGGCGATGACGTGGTCGCGACCGTCTGCATCCGTGAACGTGCTCCGGTAGAAACCGTGGAGCTTGTCGTTGAGGATTCCAGAAAAGCGGAGAGACAGGGTGTGTTCTCCCGGCGGGATCTGCGCACCGTCGGACAGGCGGATCCGTTCCGTTTCGGACTCATAGGAGGTCGAGAGGCTGCGGTCGCCAAGCGTGGCTTCTTCGATCTCGATCTCGACGGCGTTGAGGATGATCTCATCGGTCGGCTCGTTGACCGTGACACGAATCGTCTCGGTTCCGGAGAACGTTGCCGCGTCGAGGTCCGGACGCAACGCGATGTCGTAGCGGCTTGGGAACGCGATCTTGGGAAGGCGGTAGGGATCCATGTGAGGCTCCTCGCTCGTGCCCGGCGATGGTAGCGACGGCTCACGGGCTGCCGGCCGGTAGGGTTCGGCGGACGGAAGGAGACCGATGGAAGCGATCTTGCGATGGGGCGTCGATGTCGTTCTGTGGCTCCAGCAGGCGAGCCCGTCGTTGGACGGACTCTTCAAGGCGCTGACGTTTCTTGGGAGCGAGGAGTTCTACCTGGTGCTGCTCCCGTTGGTCTATTGGAGTGTGGACCGCGTCATCGGGATGCGGCTGATCGTGCTCCTGCTGTTCTCCAACCTGGTCAACATGGCGGTGAAGCTGCTCGCAGCCCAGCCGAGGCCCTTTACCTACGACGCCCGGGTGAAGGCGATCACCCACGAGGCCTCATATGGCTTCCCTTCGGGGCATACGCAGAACACGGTCGCGGTGTGGGGATACCTCGGATCGAGAGTCCGGGCAGGGTGGTTCTGGGCTCTGGCAGGCCTGCTGATGGTGGGAGTGCCGCTTTCCCGCATCTACCTCGGTGTGCATTTTCCCACCGACGTGCTCGGAGGGTATGTCATCGGTGCCGTCGTCCTGTGGTTGTTCTTGCGCTTCTGGAAGCCGGTCGAGCGCTGGTTCTGTGATCTCGCGCTCGTGTGGCAACTGGCGATCACCGCGTTTGGTCCCCTGGCGCTGCTCGCTCTGCACGTCTCCGAATCGGTTATGACCGGCGTGGGCACGATGGTCGGTATGGGGGTCGGCTTCGTGTTGGAGCGGCACTGGGTTCGGTTCGAGACTGCCGGACCGGCCATGCACCGTGTCCTGCGGCTCCTCATCGGGTTGGTCGTCATCATCGGGCTTTGGGCGGGCCTTAGGGCGCTGTTCGCCGGCATCGAACCGGCCTTGGTGCTGCGTTTCGTCCGGTACGCCCTCGTCGGACTGTGGGGGGCGTTCGGGGCACCGTGGCTGTTCGTCCGGTTGAAGATTGCGCCTCAGAGCACGATGCCTGCCTGACGGTTTCTCACACGCCAGTAGTGGCGCACATAGGGGGGACGCCGATCCGGCGTGTCCGGAATCCGCTCGGTCCACGCGGCGAGCAGGTCGTGGGCTTGGGCGAACGCATTCTCCGGACTCGGGGGATCCTCGAGCCATCGGCGCTCGATGTCGTCTCGTTCGGAGTCGAACAGCGGGAGGAGTCGGCTCGGGTCGCGCAGCACTCTGCGGTGGAGGGGCTCGTGCGCCCACCAGAGGGTTCGGGGATCGTAGGCGGCAGTGGGCTCGGGGCCGAGGTCGAGTGGCTGCAGGACGTTCACGGGTTTGAAGAGGCCGGTGCAGGGGGCAGAGGTGCCGGTCACCCAGTGGTGAGATCCGACGGAGGTGAGTTCCGCGACCCAGGAGGCGACGGACTCCGATCCGGCTGCAAGCCCCCCTGCGTGCATGCATGGTGCGGCCATCGCACCGTTGAGGATCCCGTACCGGGGTTCGTCCCCGCCGTGATCGCGGAGCAGGGCCATCAGGTCCGCGGGTCCGGTCGCTGCGGCCGCCCTGGCCTGGGTGAGCGGCTGTCGAACCCTGCAGGCAGAGACCTTTGTCTTGAGCCGGTCGGAGTGCTGCTCGGCGAAGCCGGGAATCGTCAAACCGTTCGAGATGCTCCGCGCCCCATCGGTGACGCGTTCGACCTCCCACAGCTTGCCGGCCGTCTCGAGCACGAAGGCTTCGCGGGGGTCGGCGACGAGAAAGCTGTTGTGGTACGTGAAACGCGGGTGCTCGAATCCGCAACCGCCGCCCTGACCGTGGCGTTCGAGGAGATCGGTGATGGTGTCGACGGCGGTCCTCGCGGAGTCGGCCCGCTCCAGGGCAAGACGGATCATGTCCATGCCGGTGAGGCCGGTTTTCGCGTAGGGCTGATCGGTGAAGACCGCCTCGTTGCCGATCGTCACGCCGTGTTCGTTCGCTCCGATCTCCGCGCCCCACATCCAGAAGGGTCGAGAGAGCAGCACGGCGTTGGTTTCCGGCACCTGTGGGATCTCGATGTGCGTGCAGCGCACCGTTGCGCCGGCCGGGTAGGTTCGCCGTGGCTGCCAATCGAGGAGCTGGGCCTCGTTGGGGTCCCGATCCGAGTTCTTCGCGAAGAGCACCCGGTCCGGTTGGACGATGACGACCGTGTCGCACATGGATCCGAGCCTATCTCTTTCTCGTCAATGGCGCCGTCGCTATTCGACGCTGCCATTGACAGGAACAAGGGGTTGTGTTTCTCGTCAATGCCGCCGTCGCCATTCGACGCCAGCATTGACGAGAAACTCGATATCCTTGTGTTTGTGGAAATCCTGGGCATCGACATCGGCGGGTCGGGCATCAAGGGTGCTCCCGTCGACATCGCGCGGGGAGCACTGACCCGTGAGCGATACAAGATCCTGACGCCTCGACCCGCCACTCCCGAGGCGGTCGCCGGGGTCGTCGCGGAACTCGTGGCCCATTTCGAATGGCAAGGCCCGATCGGCTGTACGTTTCCCGCCGTTGTGCGCCGCGGCGTCATCTACACGGCCGCGAATGTGGATCAGTCGTGGGTCGGTGTGGACGGCGAAGCGCTGTTCAAAGGGGCGACGGGGCTGTCGGTGAAGCTCCTCAATGATGCGGATGCGGCCGGAGTTGCCGAGATGCGGTTCGGCGCCGGCAAAGGATGCGACGGCGTCGTCGTGTTGCTGACGTTCGGGACCGGTATCGGGAGCGGCATGTTCATCGACGGTCGGCTGATGCCGAACACCGAACTCGGACACCTGGAGTTCCGGGGCGACGATGCCGAACACTACGCCGCAGCCCGGATTCGCAAGGAGGAGAAGCTGAGTTGGCACGAGTGGGGGAGGAGAGTCGATCGTCTTCTCGATTATCTCGACTTGCTGTTCTCTCCCGACCTCATCATCGTGGGCGGCGGGGTGAGTCGCCGGTTCGAGCGTTTCTCCGAAGCGCTCTCAGTGAGAACCAAGGTCGTTCCGGCCCTTCTCCAGAATGAGGCGGGCATCATCGGGGCTGCGCTGGCTGCTTCCTGATCCCCGACTACCGGCCTTCACGCCATTCTGTCGGGCAAACACTGGCCGTGAGTTTTTTCGTTGTATTGGCGACACGATGGAGCCTGCGTGTGGGATGATGCAGCGAGTCTCGGAGGAGGGATTTCTATGACCAGCGATGGTGCAGAAGGAACTGTGAGCGAAACGATGATAAATCGAGTCGTTCGTGCCGTGAAGCTTGATCCGACTTTGTACAGAGAGGTGTCCAAAGACGGAACCAAGACGACCGAAGCGATGATCGTCGTCGCCATTGCCGTCCTCATCGGGGGACTCGGCCCGATCATCGGTCCTGGCCACTTCAGAATCGGTGGCTGGATCCTGATGGCGATTCTTGCTCCGACGCTCTTCCTGGCAATCGGCACGGGTGTGTTGTGGCTCGTCGGAAAGCTGTTCAGCGGCAAGGCGGAGTTCATCGAGATGTTCCGTCCGCTCGGCTACGCGTATGCGCCTTACGCTCTCGGGATCATCCCGTTCATCGGCGGCATCGTCGGAGGGATTTGGTCGATTGTCTGCGCTGTCATCGCCGTGCGTGAGTCGGAGGAGGTCTCGACCGGTGCATCCGTTGCCATCGTGTTGATCCCGGCGGCGATTCTCTTCATTCTGATGTTGATCGCCGGTACCGTCATCGGCCTGACGATGCTTGGGTTGGCCAGGGGCTGAGGACTCGCATCGGAGCTACAAGGTTCGGGGCAGCATGCCCCGAACCTTTTCTCTCGGAGATCCCGGACCTGCGCCGACGGACGGGACCATGAGCCTGACCGACCGTTCAGGCGATCGCCGCCTCGAATCTCTCGACACGGTCTGAGGCGAGCCGCACGGTGACCGTGATCGCGGTCTCCCCATGCCGTTCATCCACCACTTCGCCCTCCCGATACAGGGCGGCGAGGACTTCTCCACGCGTGTAGGGGATCGTCAAGGTCGTAATAACCGTCGCTGGACTGAGGGCGTCTCCGATTCGCTCCAACAGCTCATCGATGCCTTCGCCGGTGGCCGCCGAGAACGCGAGAGCCTCCGGGTGCAGAGTGAGCAGGCGGCGGAGGTGGACGGGATTCGCCGAGTCCTGTTTGTTGAGCGCCAGCAACTCCGGAATCGCTGCGGCGTCGAGATCGGCGAGCACATTCCTCACCGTGGCAATGTGGGATTCGGCATCGGGATCCGAAGCGTCGACCACATGGATCATCAGGGTGGCGTCGGCGACCTCGTCGAGTGTGGATCGGAATGCTTCGATGAGTCCGTGGGGGATGCGTCGTACGAACCCGACCGTGTCGGAGAAGACGACTTGCCGACCGTCGGGAATCTGGAATCTTCTGATCGTGGCATCCAGTGTCGAGAACAGACGATCTTCCACGAGTACGTCGGTTCCGGTGAGGCGGTTCAGCAGTGTCGACTTTCCTGCATTCGTGTAGCCGACAAGAGCAATCAAAGGGACGTTGCCTTTTCGGCGAGCCTTGCGTTGGGTCGTCCGAGTGCCGCGAAGCTTCGCAAGGTCCCGTTCGAGGCGGGTGATCCGCTGCTCGATCCGACGTCGATCGGTCTCCAGTTTCGTCTCGCCGGGCCCGCGAGTCCCGATGCCTCCAGCCTGTCTGCTCAAAGCCGTGCCGTGTCCGCGTAGCCGTGGAAGGTGGTAGCGAAGTAGCGCCAGTTCGACTTGGAGCATGCCGGCTCTGCTCGTGGCGTGCTGAGCGAAGATGTCGAGGATCAGTCCGGATCGGTCGACGACGTCGCAGCCGAAGATCTTCTGGAGATTCCGCTGTTGGGTCGGCGTGAGGTCGTCGTCGAAGATGACGACATCGATGTCGAGACGCCGGGTCTGCTCGGCCAGCCGAGATGCCTGGCCTGAACCGATGAACGTTGCAGGATCCGGTTTCCTACGCCGCAGGGATGTTCGGTCGACAGGGTCGGACCCGGCGGTATCGGTCAAGCGAGCCAGCTCATCGAGCGAAGCGGCGCTGTCAAACAGGGAACCGACCAGGTACGCACGCTGTCGGGTGATCTCGAGGTCGGTAACCGTGGCCGTCAGTCTGCGTCCGGCACGACCTTCCGACGGAGTCACAAGTAGCGGCCTCCGGGAGACTGATCTTCGTGCCGTTCCTCGGCGATGATCTGTGCTTCCCGTACGGCGATCACGACCTGGCCGGTGATCGGCCAAATGAACCGCCACGCCTCCGTGGGAACTGCCCAGAACCGGTCACCGGTCTCGACGTCGACGAGTGCGAGGGCCTCGGTCGACTTCTCTGCGACGGTCGCGGCCGGCACAAGCAACCCGGAGCGGGTGGTGGACTCTTGGACGAGATGGCCGACACGCCATCCGGGAAGTACCCGGAAGCCGTCGGCATCGCCGGAGATCGGACCGTTGTTCACGGCTCCATGGTGGCACACGCCGGCACTTGACTCCAGTCCGAAATGTTCGCCGGCCGGCACTCTCCTGTAGCCTGCCCCGGAATGACGTCACCCCTTCGCCTCAACATCCCTGTGGAACGATCGAAGCTCGACAACGGGCTCAGGATCGTCTTGGTTCCAGACCGGTCGAGTCCCGTCGTTGCCGTTTCCGTGCTCTACGACGTCGGCTTTCGTTCGGAGCCCGAGGGGCGGAGTGGTTTCGCCCATCTCTTCGAGCATATGATGTTTCAGGGCTCCGAGCAGGTTCCAAAGGGAGAGTTCGACCGGTTGCTCATGGGGAACGGGGGTGTGCTCAACGGTACGACGACCCCCGACTTCACCGCCTATTTCGAAGTCCTTCCGTCCGCGGCCTTGGAGATGGCGCTCTTTCTGGAAGCCGATCGGATGCGCTCGCTCGTGGTTGATCAGGAGAACCTCGACAATCAGACGGCGGTCGTGCAAGAAGAGATTCGACTCAACGTTCTCAACCGTGCCTACGGGAAGTTCCCCTGGATTCTGCTTCCCGCCTTGCTGTTCGACACCTATCCGAACGTCCACGACGGCTACGGGAGTTTCGAAGATCTGGAGGCTGCGCGACTCGAGGACGTACGAGAGTTCTTCGCCCGTTTCTACACACCTGCCAATGCCGTTCTGGCGGTTTGTGGCGACCTGCATCCGGATGATGTCGTTGAACTGATCGAGCATCATTTCGCCGGCATCGGGGGGCGACCGCGCCCTCGCCTGCAGTCGTTCGCGGAGCCGATCCGGGACGGCGTCCGGCGGTCTCGATACCGGGATGCGTTTGCTCCCGCTCCCGCCCTGGCACTTGGGTACCGGGTCCCCGATCCGATCATTCACCTCGATCAGGTTCTGGCGCTCGACGTCCTGGCACGAGTGCTGGCCGACGGGCCTGCTTCCCGTCTCGAGCAGCGACTCGTTCGCAAAGAAGGGCTGGTCACCTCTGTCGATGCCTGGATCGGAGAGGCTCCGGGCTGGGGCGGCCCGTTCGAGATGCGTGATCCGACCCGGTTCCAGATCAGTACGTTCTATCCGCGTGCCTCCGACAGAAGCCGCATCATCGAAGCGATCGACGGGGAGATCGAAGGTGTCGCCGGGGGCCTCGAGCCCGGCGAGGTGGATCGGGTGATCAGTCGTGTGACCGCCGAGTACGCGCGCAAGATGGATCACGTGCTCAACCGATCCCTGGGCGCGGCTCGGTTGGAGCTTCTTCACGATGAGCCGGGTTTGCTGGATTCGATTCCCGCGCTCTACGCGAAGGTGACGGCACGAGCAGTCTCGGAGGCTGCCCGAGTGTGGCTCCGTCCCGATCGCCGGGCGGAACTCGAGGTCGTTCCGGGGGGTGGGCAGTGATTCCCGAGGTCGGACGGCTGAAGCGGATGCGACTCCCGCGCGTGCTCGATGAAATGCTCCCGAACGGGCTGCGGATGGTGATCGTGCGGCGGGCCGGGGCCCCCTTGGTTGAAATGCGTCTGCGAATCCCGATGCCGGCGACGACGGCCGGGGAGGAGGCCAGGCGTGATCTCCTGGCCCGAACATTGAAGAGTGGGACGAGTCGGCGTTCCGAGGTCGACATCGCAGCGAGACTCCAGGAGATCGGCGGGTCGCTCGGTGTCGGCACGGACGAAGACGGACTCCACCTGTCGGGATCGGCGCTCTCCGGGCGGATGGGTGATCTTCTCGATCTGATCGTCGAGATCCTCACCGACGCCACATTCCCCGATTCGTCCGTGTGGACGGAGCGTGAGCGGTTGGCGCAGGAGGTTGTTCTGGATCGCTCGCAGCCAGAGGTCGTTGCGGACGAGGAGCTTCGCAAGCGCTTCTTCGGGAGGCATCCGTATGGGATCGGGCTGCCTTCGCCATCAGGGTTGCGGCGGATCACCCCCGGCAGGCTGCGGACACTCTATGACGAGCTCGTTCGGCCCGGCGGTGCCGTTTTGGTGCTTGTGGGAGATCTTCGTCCTGCTGCGGCCGCCGAGAGCGTCGCCGGCGTGATGCGGCGGTGGAAACGGAGGCGGCGCCCCGCTCCCGTACCGAAGCCGTCGGTGCCTCGTTCTCGGCCCATGCTGGTCGTGCATCGGCCTGGGTCTCGGCAGACGAACATCCGTCTCGCCGGCTTGGTACCGGCGTCAGGATCGGAGATGTTCCCTGCGTTCGAACTGGCGAATCTGATCTTCGGCGGGTACTTCTCGTCCCGGTTGGTCGCCAACCTCCGTGAGGACAAGGGGTTTACCTACAACCCCGCCTCCCAGATCCGCCATGCCGTCGCCGCGTCGACAGTCACGGTCTCGGCCGATGTGCGTTCCGAGGTGACGGGGGCGGCGCTCGTGGAGATCGTCTACGAGCTGGGCCGTATCGTGTCGTTACCTCCCGAAGCGACGGAGCTGGAGGAGGCTCGTCGCTACCGGATCGGTACGCTTGCCATCGGGACGCACACGCAGGCGGGGTTCGCGGACACGCTGGACGCGCTGCTCTCCAGGGGCCTCGATGCCTCGTATATTCGCAGTCATCAGGACCGCCTCGAGAAGGTTTCCGTCGATGACGTTCTGGCAGTCGCCAGGGAGTTCTTGGCACCGTCATGTCTGGTCCCGGTGCTGGTCGGTGATGCCGATGTCATCGTTGCCCAGATCGCACCATTCGGGAGATTCCAGGTTCGCGCTTGAGGTCTCGACGGTGCTACGTTCGCGGTGATGAAGATCATCCCGCGCTACGAATACCGTGTCTGGGGCGACGACCTCGGCTCCGCACAGGCGCAGCTTCTCGAACTGGGGACCGGGCTGAAACGTAGACGGACCAGCGAAACCTATATCGTCTCACGCGCCGAGCAGACGAATGTGAAGATCAGGTGGGGAATCCTGGACATCAAGCGACTCCTGGATCGGTGGAACTGCCTGGAGCGGTGGAAGCCCGTGTCCAAGGTCGCGTTCCCTGTCGAGAGCCAGGTGGTGTCGACGTCCGTGTTTCCACTGCTCGGGGTCGAGGCATCGTTGCCGGCGGGCGGTCTGCTGAGTGAGGAGGAGTTCGTGTCCATGGCGGATCGTCTCGAAGGGGTGATGGCCGTTCCGGTGGAAAAGGTACGCTCCCTGGTATCGATCGGGGCCTGCCGAGTGGAGGCCGGCCTTGTGACGGTCGACGGCAGCGAGCATCTGACGGTCGCGGTGGAGTCCGCAGATCCCTCGGCGGTGGAAGAAACCATCACCTTGCTGGGGATCGCCGGTCGTCCGAACGAAAGTTATCCGGCTCTGCTTCGGAGGTTGCGATGGGCGTAGAGATCGAACGCAAGTTCTTGGTCACGGGCGACGAGTGGCGTGATCTCGCCGACGGTGTCGACTATCGACAGGGATACCTGTGTACGGTCAAGGAGCGGACCGTGCGGGTTCGCACCGTCGGCGGGCGCGGCTACCTCACGGTCAAGGGCATTTCGGTTGGTGCGGTGCGTGCCGAGTTCGAGTACGAGATCCCTCGCGAGGATGCAGACCAGATGCTCGACGAGCTCTGTGAACGCCCCCTGATCTCCAAGACCCGCTATGCCATCCCCTTCCGCGGGCATGTGTGGGAGGTGGACGATTTCCACTTGGAGAATGAAGGCCTCGTCGTTGCAGAAATCGAACTGTCCGATCCGGACGAATCGTTCGACACCCCGCCGTGGATCGGGGAGGAAGTCACCGGTGATCCCCGGTTCTTCAACGCGAACCTGATTGCACACCCCTACTCGGTTTGGGGCGACGAGGAACCCGCCGGGTAGCCTGACGGCTCGATGGCCGAGGGCTCCAACGTCGAACCGGACGATTACCGACGCAATTTCGCTGCCGGGCTCGTCCACGGGATCTTCTTTCAGGCATCGTCGGCCCTTGCGAACGTACAGACGGTGCTTCCGTCGTTCGTCGCACTGCTGACGCCGTCGGCGCTCGCCGTCGGATCGATGGCTGCGGTGCAGGGCGCGGGACAGGTGATTCCACAGCTCTTCACCGCGTATCTGATCGAAGATCGGCCGCGTCGTAAGCCGATCCTGTTGTGGGTGATCACTCTGCGATGGGTGTCCTTCGGGTTGCTTGCCTTCTTGACCTGGCAACTCGGAGCGACCAGGCCGGGTGTGGTCCTCGGGGTGTTCCTCGTCCTGTTCGGGATGTTCTCGCTGGCAGGTGGTGTGGGAACGGTCGTCTACGCCGATGTATTCGCCAAGGCGATCCCGACTCGACGGCGGGGAAGGTTCATCGGATGGCGCCAGCTGCTCGGATACGGTCTCGCCATCGCGGCGGGGTACCTGGTCAAGGCGGTGCTGGGGAACGAGCGGATCGCATTCCCGTCGAATTACGCGTTGATCTTCGCGTTCTCCGCGCTGGCGCTCCTGGTGGCCTTCACCGGGTTCGCGATGATCCGGGAGCCGGTGTACCCGGTCGAGCGCCGGTCGAGTTCGCTGGGGGATCTTCTTCGACGCGCCTGGCGCCTTGCAGGTGACAACGCCAATTTCCGCTGGTTCCTCACGACACAGGCGCTCACGATGGCGGTGCTGTCGCTGGGACCGTTCTACGTGGTCTTTGCTCTCGGCAGTGGTGACGTATCCAGGGGGCAGGTCGGTGTGTTTCTTGCCATTCAGATGGCCGGGGCGGCGCTTTCGAATCTTCTCTGGGGTTGGATGGGCGACCGGTTTGGAAACCGGGCCGTGATCATCGGGGTGGTTCTCGTCGGGGGGCTGACCCCGATTTCGGCACTCGTGGCAGGTTCGGCGCCCGGGCTGTTCGTCATCGTGTTCGCTCTGATGGGGAGCACCATCAGTGGGGTACGGCTTGGGTTCAACAACATGATTCTCGAGATGGCGTCGGTGTCGTTGCGACCGACCTGTGTGGCGCTCCAGAACACGCTGCTGACGCCGGTGATGCTGTTGCCGTTGATCGTGGGAGCGGTCGCCGATGCGTGGACATACGCGGCCCTCTTCTGGTCGGGCGGCGTGCTGATGCTGCTCGGCGTGTTCGCTGCGTTGCGGATTCGTGATCCCCGGTTCGATCCTGAGGCGGTCTGCGTCGAGAAGCGGTAGTGGACTCGGTTGCAGTGGCCGGCGATCGGTGTCGTGTCGGTGAGGGTTTCGCCACGAAGTACGAAGTACCAGGTGCGAAGTACGTCCTTCGCCGGGGGGCCCTGGTGGGCGTTGGTGGAGGCGGAC
>JAADGS010000038.1 GCA_013152275.1 Actinomycetota bacterium
CGGCAGCTTCACTCGTCATGACCGGTGTGCTGGTCCTCGCCCGAGATCCTCTCGGATTCACCTCCGGTCCGTGGCTGCTCGGATGGGGACCAGTCCTCGGCGTAATGGTCTACGGTGCTGCCATCCTCTTCGCCAGCCGTATCCTTGGTTACAGTCTCCGGTTTCGAGCCTGATCACCGATCCTCCTCATGAATCGATATCGGTCCGAATGACGACACGCGGCATGCGACGGCCTGGGGGTAGGCTCCCTGGAATGTGCGAGGGGCCCGACTCGACGATCACGGTGACCGAATGAGCGACACAACCAGACCCACACTCAGCGTTGGACTCCCCGTGTACAACGGTGAACGGTTCCTCGAAGAGACTCTGGATTCGATCCTGGCTCAAACCTACGAGGATTTCGAGCTCATCATCTCCGACAACGCGTCGACAGACGGAACCGAGATGATCTGCCGCCGGTACGCATCGCAGGACGCCCGAGTCCGGTATGTGCGACAGCCGACGAACCTCGGAGCGGCGAACAATTACAATCATGTGGTCGCCCTCGCACGCGGCAGGTACTTCAGATGGGCGGCTCACGACGACCTTTGCTCGCCTACGAATTTCGAGCGCTGCATGGAGATCTTCGACTCGGCCCCCGCAGACGTTGCGCTGGTCTACCCCCAAACACTCATCATCGACGCGAACGGCGACGTGATCAGACCATACGAGGATGGCCTCGACCTGCGGGACCACAGGCCTTCCCGCAGGCTTCACAAACTCATCGTGAACCTCGGACTCTCCAACGCCATCTTCGGGATCATCCGCTCGGATGTCCTGCGGCAAACCCGTCTCGTCGGACCGTTCGTCGGATCCGACGAAGTGCTGCTGGCCGAGATCAGCCTTCTTGGTCAGATGTGGGAGGTTCCCGAGCGTCTCTTCCTCCGCAGACTTCATGCCCAACGATCTCTGGAGGCGTTCCCCGATTCTCATGAGCGAACTTCATGGTTCGATCCGTCCGTCAACAATGCCTGGGCCCTGCCAAGAACGAGGATCCTGCTGGCGGACTCTCGATCGGTTCTCACACTGCCTCTCCCACCGGCCACCCGGCTTCGTGCCGTCCTGACGCTCTTCGGAACCTACCTGTCCCGCTGGTGGAAGGTCATTGTCCGTGAAGTGCAGCGAGAGATGGTCCAGACACTGGCACGGAACCGGTCCCGGTTCCGTGGGGGTACCGACAAGCCACACCATCACCAAGATTCCAGAGAACCGAGGGAGCTCTGATACGTGTGGGTGCGGTCTGCCTCTTCGACGATGTCGCGAGTGGACACCATCCCCGCTTCACGGCGGAACTCGTGCGGGGAACCCTGCTCCGGGGCAGGCGCTGCCTGGTCGCATGCCCCGACCTCGAAGAAGAACTGGCCGTGCGGCCGGATGTGGTCTGGCTGCGCGTGGCGGCCGGGGCGCTCCGAAAGCCGGCAGGCGGCCATCGAATGCTGCGAAAAGCCCTACTGGCGTGCCGACGGCAATCCGTCGAAGCGTTCTGGGATCTCTACCTCGACAAGAACGTGTGGGCACTCCCCCGCGGACTGAAGACCGTCGAGGTTCGGGTCCACGTGCTGCACGCCGTCAACCAGTACCAGTATCAGGATCGGGACACGATCGGCAAGCTGCGTACCGCATTCCTCCGGCGCCGGCTCGAGACTCTCACCTCCGACGGCGCAGTGATCGTGGTCCATACGCGACACGCTTTCGACGTCCTCGCCGGATTCCTCCCCACAGGTCGACTACTGCATGTCGGGTATCCGGTGGAAACACCGGATCCGATCCCGGATCGGCGGATGGACGGAGATCTACGGCTGCTCTTCGTCGGTGAGGCACGCCGGCAGAAGGGTCTTTTCGAGCTGCTCGAAGCCATGGAGATGCTTCGACAAGACATCGGCCTGGACGTCGTGGGGCCGCAACCGCCCGGATTGCGAGATCTGGTGACGACAAAACACCCCACACTCGACATCCGTTGGATCGATCGGTTCGTGACCGACACGGAACTGCGTCAGGCCTTCCACCACAATCATCTCGTTGCACTCCCCTACCAGACGGTCTTCAGGGTACGGGGAGGCGCCTCCGGAGTGCTGCTCCAAGCGCTCAGCGAAGGAGTGCCTCTTGTCACGACACCCTCTCTGGCCGGCCAACTACCCGATGGGTACGGAGGCGCCCTCGTCGCCGCTTCCGACACGGCGGAGGCCTTGGCGGATGCCCTCACTCGCGCCGTGGATCGGATCTCGGAACTGGCAACGAGCGCCGCCATCGAGGGGCCGGCGTTCGTGAAGGCCTTTCACACGTTCGACCGCTATGTCGATGCGCTGCTCAGGATCGACGGAACCGGGCCGATGACTCCTTCATGGAACGCTCCTTGACACATACACACCGGACCCCGCTGCATCCGGCGATCGTCGTCGTCGCGTACAACCGCCCCGCGTCACTGGCGCGGCTCTTCGGAAGCCTGGCACGCCTCAGAATACCGAACGAGTCTCAGGTGCCGCTGGTCGTGAGTGTCGACGACGGGTTCGCCGAGACCGTTCGTGTCGCCGACGAGTTCCACTGGCCCCACGGTCCGAAACAGGTCATTGCCCGATCCCATCGCCTTGGTTTGCGCGAGCATGTCCTGTCGTGCGGTGACCTCTCTGCCGAGTACGGGGCAGTCATGGTGCTCGAGGACGATCTGTACGTCTCTCCCGATGCGTACCGCTACGCCGATGCCGCCGTCGACTACTACGACGATTCGGAGAAGGTGGCGGGCATCTCGCTCTACTCGTACCGTATCGACGAGTACCTCGGCCTCACATTCCACCCCTTGGAAGATGGTTATGACACCTTCTTCATGCAGACTCCCTCCTCTTCCGGGCAGGTCTGGACAGCGCGTCAGTGGAGCCGTTTCCGCCGCTGGGATGCAGAGAATCCTCTCCTCGCCGGCATACACTTTCCCCGGAAAGCCTCGACGTGGTCCACCGAACGGTCCTGGAAGAAGGCGTTCCTCGGCTATCTCATCGACACGGATCGGTACTACGTGTTCCCGCGCGTCGGTCTCACGACCAACTGCGGCGACCCGGGCACGCACTTCCACAAAGAGGCCATCAACACGGCCGGACGTCTACTCCTTGGAGAACCCCGCTGGAGATTCGCTGCGTGGAACACGGACGCCCTCAGATACGATTCCTGGTTCGAGCCGCACACCGAAACCATCGAGCGCTGGTGGCCCGGCTTCGGTGGACACGAGGTGACCATCGACTTCTTCGGCAGCAAAGACCTCGACGGCATCGACACGCCACTGCTCCTGTCGAGCAAGCCTTGTGCCGCACCCGAAGCCGATTTTCCCATGATCCTGCTGCCGTTTGCACACAATCTGGCCCTCTCCGGCCAGGGAGAGTTCTTTCACCTGGGACGCGCCTCGGACTTCAAACCGCTGCCGGCACGGAAGTGGCGCAGGATCTTCGAAACCAGTAACGGCCAGATCGGACGCGAGATCAGCGCCGGAATCCTCTGGGACCGCGTCGTGCGCCATGTGACACGCGACGCCGGCGATCCCCGGCTCGTGGACTGAGCCTGGCGTTCGCCCCACGGCCGCTCGACCATGGGCATGTCGCCCACAGGGCGAACCGATACCCCGAAGTCCTGCCGAGCGACTCCTACAAAGTCGAGACGTTCGAGCGTACGATTCCGCGCCTTCGGTAGGCGTCGCGGGTGTCGAAGACGAGAGGAATCGCATCGGCAATGGCTTCCAGATCGAGCACGTCGTGATCGGTGAGTATCACGGCCAATGAGAACCCGGCCAGTTCCTCGGGAGAAGCACCGGTCGGCACGAAACCGTGGGCCCGGATGCCTTGCTCTCCCACGACAGGATCCAGCACCCCGATCGCAGCGCCTCCGCTCGCCAGCTGGCGCAGGACGTTGACGGCAGGCGATTCCCGTGAGTCGGCGATGTTCGCCTTGTACGCGAGACCCACTCCGAGAATGCGCGTCCCACGCAGCGGAAGGCCGTGTTCGTTGAGAACCTCGGCGGCCCTGGTGGCCGCGTAGCCGGGCATCGCAACGTTGACCTGCTCGGCGACATCGATGAACCGCGTCGGGAAGCCTGCAGCACGCGCACTCCAGGCCAGAAACTGCGGATCGAGGGGAATGCAGTGCCCACCGACACCGGGACCCGGATAGAACGCGCGGAACCCGAATGGTTTCGTGGCCGCGGCGTCGATGACCTCCCAGATGTCGATGCCGAGCCGGTGGGCAAGCTGTGCCATCTCGTTGACGAGCCCGATGTTCACCGCGCGGTACGTGTTCTCCAGCAGCTTGGCCATCTCCGCCACCCGGGCCGACGACACGAGCGTCACATCCGACATGAACCTCGAGTAGGCGGCTGCCGCCACTTTGCCCGACTCGGGACTCACGCCGCCGACGACCTTCGGGATGTCCTGCAACCTGCGGGGATTCCCCGGATCCACACGCTCGGGGGAGAACGCCAGATAGACATCTCGATCCAGCTCGAGTCCGTTGGAGGTGATCGCAGGCAGGAAGAACTCCTCGGTCGTTCCGGGATACGACGTCGATTCGAGAACGACGAGTTGACCTGGTCTCACCGCAGTTTGAAGTGTTGCAGCCGCCTGTCCGATGAAGGACATGTCGGGCTGGCGGTTCCTCCCAAGAGGACTCGGCACACACACGAAGATCGCATCCACTTCGCCCAGTGCGTCGGGAGAGGCCGTGACCTCGAACCCCTCCGCGAGGGCTTCCTTCACGGCAGCATCCGAGATGTCGTCGACGTGGGAACGCCCGGATCGCAAACCTTCGACCACTTCGATCGAGTCATCGAATCCGATACATCGCAGACCGGCATCCAGGATGGCCATGGCGAGCGGCAGCCCCACATAGCCGAGGCCGACGACACCCGCCTTCCACTTCTCGGTCCCGAAATATGCGACCGACTCCTCGAAGTCTCTCATACGTCTCCCACTGTCCAGCCTTCAGAACATGCAGCATCGACGATACTTTCCAGGGATAGTACTCATCGGCATCCCCCGGCTCGCTTCAGGTTCTCACGCTCGGACGCACACGATCGGTCACCGACCGCTGCCCGCGCTTCAACCGGACGGGACGCTCTCACCAATCGTCGTTCTGCAGAAGCACGACCCGACGTCACCCACACTCCCGACGAATCCTGTCGATCTCTCCGGCGGACAACCATGTCCTCCAGGTCTCGAGGGACTTCCGCGCCGACGATGCGGCCTCGATGCATGCCCACGGTTCCCGGCAGGGAGGGTCCTGCGTGACGGCCTTTTGCTGTCGCCCGACCGGAACTGCCGAGATCGCGCCAGACCGGTAGTATGCCTGATTGGCATTGTCTGTCAGAGGTGGGCATGAATCCACTGCATGTGCGGCGAAAACTCGACGAACACCCTGAAACCCCCACCCCGGATCGGCGGAGATCGGCACACGTGCCGACTGCCGATGCACGTCCCTTCTGACTGGTCCGGTGAGTGAGAGATGCCACCCGAACCCATTCAGGTCGCCTGGTTATTGGGAACCGACCTCCGGCCATACAGGATCCCGTTCCTCGCTCGACTTGCGGAACGGCAAGACATCGAACTCACACTGTGTTTCGGCGGCGCCAAACCTGGCCTCGGAGCTCCGACACGTCCACCATCCGTCCCCGATCCTCGTATCCGGGTTCGGCCGGTGATCAATCGGTACTGGCCTCATGGCAAGCATCGGGTCGCGTGGCAGTCCGGCGCACTATCGATGCTGACCGGCGACTTCGACGTCCTCGTGCTCCCCGAGATCGTCCACAACTTGACGGTGTGGTCCATCGTTGCTCTCAGGCGCATCTTCGGGAAACGAATAGTTCTCTTCGGCTTCGGGTACCGTCCTCCCCCGGCGACATTCCTCGCCCGCGTTCGAGAAAAGGCTCGCCATCTCCTCATCTCACGCGCAGATGCGATCATCTCCTACACAGAACGCGGCCGGGAGGCCTGTCTGGCAGCAGGAGTGGACGGCTCACGCCTGTTCGTCAGTCAGAACACCCTGGATACCGAGTACTTGCGAGATCTCGCTCGGAACGTGCGTCCCGACGATCTGAACGAGATCCGCGATCGTCTGTCTCTCACCCGTCACGTGCTGATCTACGTCGGGCGCCTCGTACCGGAGAAACGAGTGAACGTGCTGGTCGACGCCGTCGTCGGCCTCCACCGGCAAGGAATCACGTGCTCCTTACTCGTCATCGGCGATGGCCCGGAGCGCCAATCACTCGAGAAACGCGCCGCCGGGCTGGACGACATTCACTTCCTCGGTGCAATCTACGACGACGAGCTACTCGCCCGATACTTCCTGCTGTCCGACATGTTGGTCATCCCGGGAGGAATCGGGCTTACCTGTGTCCACGGATTCAGCCACGGCGTCCCGAGCATCACCACCTCCGACACGTCCGTAGTCCAAAGCCCCGAGTATGCCTACCTCGAGGATGGTGAGAACTGTGTCATCGTGGACCGTCCCGATCCGTCGGCGTACGCCGAGGTGCTCAAACGACTGATCGATCATCCGCAAGAACTCGACACTCTCCGCGCCGGAGCAGCGCGCTCGGCGGAGCAACTGACAATGGCCGAGATGGTCGAGCAGTACACTGCCGCCATTTCCTTCGCTGCCGGACACCCACAAAGCTGAGGTCGATCCCGGCTTATTGCCGTTGCATCGAACCCGATGTGTCCAACCCATACGAGGTCCACTCATCAAACGTCCGCGGCTTGCCCAACCACCAGAAGTGCTTGCCCCCACCGACGATGGAGTAGTTGTTGCCTTCGAATCGATTACCCCATTCGGTGTACACGGCGTTTCGGTTCTTGGATCGAACCGACACGATTCCCGTGTACCCGTCGGCCATCTCGACCTCGTTGTCGTGGACATAGAAGTTTCTCAGCTCGTACGGTCCGTACCGGCCGTCGCCGCGGTCACGTGCCAAGCCACCGATGCCGTCGAAGTTCCCCTTCACTACATTCCCGGTGACCTCGACATTCGGCGATGAGCTGACGAAGATCCCCGCCCCGGCCACGGTGTTGTCGTTGCCGAATCCATTCCCTTCCACCACATTGTCGATGATGACGGCGTCGTAGCTGATCTCGTGCTTGATCCCCGCGTGGTAGTTCGCGACGACAAGGTTCGACTCATAGCGGGTATCCATGTTGTCGATATCGGTCCACAGCCCGGGCCCGATGTTGTGGTGGACATAGTTGTCGATCACCACCAGCCCAACCGTCATGACGAACTTCGCACCTCCACCGCCCCAGTAGGGATTGAAACCCCCGATATTGTTGTACGCGATCTCGTTCCCCTCGACGAGAATGCCCTGCCCGCTGCCTCCAACACCCAGCTGGCCGTTGTGATGGATGTAGTTCCCCAAGATGCGGGCCCCGGGCCCGGCCTTCACACCGATGCCATGGTTGAGCCTGATCTCGTTCTCACCGACGGTCCAGTCCGGTCCGGTCCCCTTTTCCCCGATGGCGCCTCGTTGGGCCGGATTCGCATACTTCTCGATGACAAATCCCCGGATCGTGACGGAACCGGCTGCGCCCCTGAACGCGTAGGGCACGACGGCGATCTCGACCTTGTTCCCGGACGGGTCGTCTGCGAGATAGACGGTGTCATTCTCATAATCGAAGAACCACGAGCCGGGTTGCAGCTCGTCGATACTTCGAACCTGTGTCAACAGCTCGTCGTTGAAGTAGACATCCTCCGGAAAAGTGCAGGCCGATTGATCGGAAAGACAGGAGCCGCGACGTTCCCCTTCCTGATCGAGCCCTCCCTCGGACCAGAAATCACCGTTCTTCTCGAGATCGGTGAGGAGCCGGGCTCCAGAAAGTATTGCACCGCGCCTACCGACAAAGATGTCACCCTTCTTGGGAACGATCTGGATCTCCCGATAGATGCCCGGGCTGAAGGAATAGGTCGTGCCGGGCGGATTTGCGCCCAAGATCGCCTGCACGTCATCGTCCGGGACGATCTCGACGGCGGCACCATCTGGAGCGGTGGTACCCGGCATCAGATCGGTCGGCGCAATCCAGACCGTGCTGGGCACGGAGGGGAGTACGGCAAAAGGATCGGTGTTTCCTGGCGCGCTGCTACATGCGATCAGGAGAGTCGAGCCGATGAGAGTCATCATCACGCGACGCAACGTGAACAACGGAACCTCCCTACCAACACAACCAGAACCGTGCTCAGCCTAGCTGTTCCGGCTTCTTGGCCACCAGGTCCCGGCGAAAGCCCGGTCCCCACGTGGTTCTTCGTACAAGGAACACCGGGCCGCCACGCCGCCAGGCCGATTCGATCGCGGCGGCAAGGGCACGGCCACCGAGAGTCGAGGTGGATCCACAGGGACTCACGAGCATGACCCGTTCGGTCGGGTTCATGGGCGCGGTTCGCCGAGGCATCCACCCGTCGCCCGCTTCTGGCACAACGACGAGCGGTCACCCGAACCGGTTTCGGACCCATCTCCACACATGCCGGTGGACATACCGGGACGCAGCGAACGCACACGCGCACCACCGTCCACAGAGACCCTCCGGCGATCACCTGATGGGGTCATGGCCTCACAACCTCGCAGTCCCGGCACCTCGACCGCCAACTCTCCACGCACTGCAGACCTAGACTTCCGGGCTGAACTCGCGGAAAAGGCGGAGTGTGCGATCGCTAACGTGGACGGCGGCCATCTGGGCGGTTGTGCTCATCTTCATTGCTCGTGGAAGCCTCCGCGAGATCCTCCACAAGCCGGAATCGGGCTGGTCCATGGAGCGTCTCGCCATTGTCCTGGTGCTCCTCGGTTCTTTCACGAACGCCGCCAAGGCAACCGCGAACGAGGTCCTCGCCGATCCGGTCATTCTCGAGAGAGTCGTCAGGGGCGCGCTTGTTCTCCTGGGCGGCTTGGTCGTTGCCCCATCCTTGCTCCGTAACCTCCGATCGGCTGGAACGAGAATCGGTCCCGGATTGACTGCTCTGTGGGCCTACATCCTGGTCGCAGCCCTTTCCGTCCTCTACTCGGTCGCACCCATCGTGACCGCACCGAAGGTGGTGGAACTCTTGGTCGGCTTGGCGATCATTACGTCGATCGCCACCTCCTCGGCCCCAAAAGAGCACCTTCGACAAGCCATACAGTTCATTGTCATCCTCGAAGCTGCTCTCATCACGACGGCAGTCATCGGGTTCTTCGTACGGCCGGGCACCTTTGCCATGATCGGGTACCGCCCCGGGTTCCTCCTGCCGACCACGATGGGCAGCCCCTGGGCTTCATCCAACAGCCTCTCCGCCTCTGCAGGCCTGGTAGCCGCGTACGCCCTGGCGAGCTACTTCCGGGGCGGCACGCTGCGAGTGAGAGCAGGCTGGATGACCCTTTTCGCGATCGGCACCATCGGAACCGTCCTCGCCTCAGGACGTCAAGGCGTGGCAATCTGGATGGTCGCGATCGGAATTCTCTTGTGGCTCCACCGGCGACGCCTGTTCCTCTTGCTGCTGGGCCCGGCCACCCTTGGAATGGTGTTCCTCAACTGGCAACAGCTCCTCAGCATCCTGTCCAGGAATCAATCCGCCCAGTCTCTGGCCCTCTTGACAGGCCGGGTCCGTTTCTGGACGGCAGCTCTCAGCTCACTCGCGGCTCACCCGTGGACAGGATTCGGATTCGGTGCCGGCGGACGTTTCGTGGCACTGAGAAGCATCGGCGAAGGCTCCCGATCGAACCTCCACAGCGGCTATCTGGAAGCTCTTCTGGGCGTGGGTCTCATCGGAACGATCCTTCTTCTCTTTGCGGTCGTGTGGGCCGCCTGGTGGTCCGTGCGGCAACTTCGCCGACGAATCCGAACGCACTACGCGATCCTCATCGTGCCTCTCATCTTGCACACGTTCGTCGACTTGGGTTTCGGGGCGTGGCTCAAAGCGGATTTCCTCCTCCTGGCAAGCCTTGTCGCCCTCGCAGATCTCGATCGGCGGGCATCACGAATCGCGCGCGCTCAACCCCCGGACCTGGATTCCTCTCGATGGTTGACAGACTCTCGACGGGGGCGCCGATGACTCGGCCGAACTTCTTCCTGGTCGGTACGACCAAGGGAGGAACATCGACCCTCCATAGATGGCTCGAACGGCATCCGCAGATCTTCCTGCCCGCTCGCAAGGAGTTGCACTACTTCTGCCATTGCCCGGACCGTGGACTGAATGCAATCCGTTCATCCGACGAATACGAGAGAATCTTCTCATCGGCCACACAGCCAATCGTTGGGGAAGCAACCCCCTGCTACATGTACTATCCCGACGTTGCCGACGCCATCCACGCGGAGTTCCCCTCGAGTCGCATCCTCATCACGCTGCGGGATCCCGTCGAACGATTCTGGTCGCACTACCTGATGAACGAGGTGTACCTTCCGACAGGTCTGCCACCCGAGGAGATCGTCGACATGAACCTGCGCGGCGAGGCGTCGACGGCATTGGATGACCTCGTCGGAGTGGGGATGTACCACGATCAGGTCGAGCGATTCATGTCGACGTTTGGTCACGACAGCGTGCTCGTGACATTCCTCGAAGACATTGCGGCAGAGCCGACTCGCGTCTCCGAGACCATTCAACGGTTTCTCGAGATCCCGACGATCGACCTCGACACGACACAACGGGACAAACAGTACGTCGCACCCCGCAACCGAGTCGGGAAGATCGCTCTCCGGAATCCCTGGGTCCGGAGTATCGGAGTTGCGATTCTGCCATGGCAGGTCCGCCGGTTTCTGCGGACCAGGATTCTTGGTGATCCTGGACTCAAACCGGTGATGTCCGAAGATCTTCGTGAGCGGTTGTGGAGCCTGTACCGTTCGGACAGCATCAAACTGGAAGCGTTGCTGAAGCGACCGCTGCCGTGGTCCGGCCATCGATAGCGCTGTGGCGGTTGTGGGGTGTCAGTCTCTGCTGGGAGGCCCTGGTGTGTCGTGTGTGATGGTTCGTCTTAGCGGAACGTGCCGTCTTGGTCTTGACCGTGACTCTGCCACACCTCGATGGTGACCAGGTCGTATCCCCAACGGAACGGCTTGGCGTTGCCACTCACCTTGTAGGTGTTGCGCACAAACCGGTAGTCAACGGCTTGTCCCCATACGGGCCGGAAGCCACAAAGAACCCCGTCTGACCCGAAGACATCTCAATATAGTTATCGTGCACATACAGATTCTTCAGCTCAAACTCACCCAGTGACTTCCACGAAGCCGGATCATCATACCGGTCGTGCTGCACCGCACCGATACCGTTCTTATTGCCAACGAGAGTATTCCCATACACCTCAACGTTAGGGCTGTTTGCGATCAGGATCCCCGCACCCTTCACATCGTGCGGGTTCCCAAACCCATTCCGCTTCAACGTGTTATTACGAATCACCGCCGAGTAACTGATCTCATGCTTGATACCGGCATGGTAATTATCCTCAACACGGTTCCCCTCATACAAGACACCGTCATTGTCGATATCCGTCCACAACCCCGGCCCATAATTGTCATGCGAATAGTTGTTACGAACGACCAGATTACGGGTCATCACCCACTTGGTGCCACCACCACCCCAAAACGGATTCACCGTCTTCTCATAGTTGTTGTAAGCAATCTCGTTACCCTCAACGAGAATGTTCGAACCAGACCCACCCAACCCAAGCTGCGTATTGTGGTGAACATAATTGTTGAGCACCTTCCACCCGGACCCCGCCTTGATCCCAATCCCATGGTTGTACCGGACCTCATTATCATCAACAACCCAACCCGTCGCCCCATTCGAACTGTAAATCGCACCAGTCTGCTGAGGGTTGGCGTACTTCTCCACCACAAGACCGGTAATCGTCACATCATCGCCCGACCCATAAAACGCGAACTCCGTCACATCCTCACCCGTCAACACCGCCCCAGGCTCACCAACAAACACATCCCCATCCTTCGGCTTCACCGACTGACGCCGATGCACCCCCGCCTTGATCACAAACGTCGTCCCCGCCGGATACGCATCCACAGCCGCCTGCAACGAATCACCCACAAACACATCCACCCCACCCGACACCGACACACCCGCCGTCGTTGACGTCGTAGAAACCGGCGCCGTCGTAGACGTCACAGAAACCGGCGCCGTCGTAGATGTCGTAGAAACCGGCGCCGTCGTAGACGTCACAGAAACCGGCGCCGTCGTAGACGTCGTAACACCCGACCCCCCCATCGTGAACGAAACACTCACCACCACAGACCCGTTCACCGTCGCAGAAATCACATGCCCACCCACACCCAACTCAGACAAACGCACACGCTCCCGCCACGGATACCCATCATCCACATACACCCGAACACCACCATCGGTGTTCCACGTCACCGAAGACGCATCCTGAGGCGACAAAAACACATAAAACGAACCCGCAGGCACCACCACACCATCAACAAACGGCGACCCCGACTCAACATCCCCAACCTGCGTCGACCACGACAACGAATACCCCGAACCAACCACCGCAACCGACGTCGACGTAACCGACACACCCTCCGTCGTCGACGTCGTCGACG
>JAADGS010000039.1 GCA_013152275.1 Actinomycetota bacterium
CCCTGCTGCACACCTCCGAAGAGCTGGTGGGCGAGGGCCAGTGAGTACTCGGGGAAGAAATCGATGATGGACGTGTCGAAATAGACGATGCGGCCCAAGCCGTACCGGGTGGCTTCGGCGGCCGGGAAACCGTCGTACTGGGTGACGTCGACACCCTCGTAGGACCCGGGGTTCGTGATGCTGAATCGAAGGAGCGGTTGCACATTGGAGCTTGCGACCCGTGCAAACTCGGCGCCGGCACCGGTCGGTCGATTCAGCCGGAGCGTGGTGAGCCCCAGGTTGGCGAGTGCCTTCTGCACGATGGGGTGATTACGTCCCTGCGCGTCGAGGAGCAGATCCAGCGCATCGGGTGTCGGGTCGTTGAGGTAGTCCATCTGGTACGCCTCGCTGAGCGGGCCCCACTCCCAAGCTTCCCGGTTCATCTCGAGAGGCCATAGACCCCAGCCTCCTCCGGGGAGAGGGAACTCGCGAGGTGACGCCAGAACGGGGACGAGACCGCCGCCACCGGCGATCCAGTCCCGCACGGTCAGCGACGCCGACTCGTTCATGACCCGTGTGTACGGGAGCACGATCACGTCGAAACCGGCGAGTTGGCCAGGATCCTCGAGATCCGCGTCGCTGACCCACACCGGGTTCATCCCGACGCGCTGCAGGGCATCGAATGCGGCCTGCTGGCGGCCGGCGACATCCCAGCCTTTGGTGGCGGCGAAAGCGAGGGTCGAAGCCGAGTTGAGCACGCCGACGCGAGGGGTGGTGACAGAAGATGCCGGCGCTGCAAGGCCGAACACCATCATGCTCATGATGGCGAATACGGCGGCGACCCTCCTCATCCAGTTGTTGTCGGCCCGTTCGGCCTTTCCCTTGAGCCGTTCCGGAACGATGGTGCGGTTCATGGAGAAGGCACTCATCGCAGAGCGACCACGGATTCGAGCCGTTCGAGGGCGTTTGCCGCAAGGGCGTCCGCCGAGAACTCCGATGCCCTCTCGACCGCCGCTCGGGCGACATTCCGATCTCCGGGGTGTCGCAGCCGGACTGCGAGCTGTTCGGCAAGCTCTCCAGGATCATCCGGTGGCACGACCGAGCCACATCCCGGTGTCGGGATGGCACCGAGACCTCCGACATCGCTCACGACGACCGGAGTGCCGCATGCCAGAGCTTCGAGGGCGACGAGCCCGAGAGCATCCCGACGGGACGGCACGGCGACGACGGCCGCCTTGCGGAAGAGATCCGCGACCGTTTCGTGATCGACCTCGCCCAGCCAGCGGATCCGACCGGCGAGACCGGATTCGGCAGCCAGTGCCTGCAGGTGTGACCTCTCGGGACCGTCTCCGGCGAGTGTCGCCGTCCAAGCGATGTCATCGGGGATGCGAGCGAGCGCCCGGAGCAACACATCGACACCCTTGTGGCTCGTGAGGTTCCCGGCGAAGGCGACCGTGGCCGCGCGCCCACCGGCCTTCTCGGGAGGGTGGAAGACGGTCAGGTCAACGCCCGGAGGCAGCACCACGGCTTCGACTCCGAACGTGTCTCGGAGCAGTCCGGCGGTCCAGTCGGAGTTCGTGTGTACCTCCGATGCACCGTCGATGGCACGTTTGAGAGCGCTCCGTATCCAAGGCGGCTGGTCCAGAGCGGCGTCGCTTCCGTGAGCGTAGAGAACATAGCTCCGCCTCGTGAGCCTCGCCGTTGCCCAGCCGACGACAGCGGTCGGCACGAGGTAGTGGCTCTCGACGATGTCGGGGCGAAACGGCAGTCCCGCGGCGAAGGACCGCATCATGAGCCAGAGGTACTTCGCCGGCGTCCTGAGAACACCCCGGCGGGGATCGGAGATCGCGACAACGCGCACCTGCGCCCCCTGACGTCGATACGCGGCGGCGCGTTCACGCACGAACACACCGAACGACGGATGGCTCGGCGACGGGTACATGTTGGAAATCAGCAGTATGCGGAGAGATCCTGGTGGCATGGGTGCAGTTCGGTCGAGTCCGGTCAGCGTAGCGACGTTACCGCCCCATCCGGTTGGTCGCCGGTCGGCAGCGGCGAGCCTCTCGTGCCGTTGCCGGCAGTGCCGGGCGTGTCGGTGAGGGGGTGGCGCTCGCAGCGGGCGTCGATGGTCGACACGCTAGGCGAACCGTCTCCGGACAGCCGAGCGAAGCAACGTGATCACCGTCCGAACCTCAGGTGTCATCAGCCCGAGGACCAGGGCAATGGTGAGGACGTCTGTCGAGCCTTTCGGCGGCAGGAGCGCCATGACACCGACCACCACAGCGGCCGCGGCGACCCGGTACCACAGCGAACCCCACCGGACGCCGTAGCGGCGGGTGGCGACGATCAGCGGGGCCATGACCTGGATGCTGCTGCCGATTGCGTAGCCCAAACCGATCGCGGGCACCCCCATCGCGGGCGACACGGTGATCCAGACAACGATCGCGACGGAGAAGCCGACAAGGCTCGACCACATCGCGATACTCGCCCTTCGGAGGTCGAGCGCGGCGAGCGCCGCGACCGACGGCGTGCCGACGATTCTCGTGAAGAATGCCACCGAGAACCAGGCGAGCGTCGCTCCTCCGGTCAGGCTCGTGAAGAAGATGCCCAGGAAGCGGGAGCGCTCGATGATGAGCAGGGCGAAGATCGGGGCGCTCGAAGCCGCCACGATGGCCGTCGAGACGGCGATCGACCCGGCGGATCGGGCGGTCCCCTCTCGAGCGTTGGTCTGCGAGATGGTCGGCAGCAGGACGAGGCTCACCGCACGCGGCAGCAGGTTCAGCGGTTCGAGCACGGTGAGGACGCCGCCGATCAACGCCGCGCCGGCGAGTGCATCGACATACGTCGCGGCGATGGGTGTCATATAGGAGAAGCCGACTCCTGCGAGTGAGCCCACGGCGCCGATGATGCCGTAGCCGACGAAAGAGCGGATGGGCAGTCTCTTCGCGGGCCCCATGTGTCTGAACGCCCTGAGAACGGTCAGGCCCACGGGCAGGTATGCGGCAGAGAGGGCAAGGATGATCAGGGGCGGCGCCTGGAGTACGACGGCGAGACCGAGTGTGACGGCAAACAGGATCGAGCCGAGGACTTCCCGTCCGACGTAGGGACGGATGCGATCTTCACCGTACAGGATCGACTTGCCCGAGAGGTAGAAGCCGAACGCCATGACGAGGGTGCCGATCGCGAATACCTCGAAGGGAGGAGTCGTCCCGAGCCGGTCGGAGAAGGAGACATAGACCATGGCGACCACCGCTCCGACAAGTGAGAAGACGACCCCGGCGCGCGCGGCGAGGATGCTCAGGTCGGAAGCGAGCGCCTGATCGCGTTCGCCTCGCAGCTGGGATATGAACTTCGTGACACCTGGCGACAACCCGCCGGAGCCGATGATCGTCAGGATCGCGGCGACCGACATGGCGAGTGTGAGTACCCCCAACGTGTCGACACCGAACCAGCGTTCGGCGCCGATGCGCGCAATGGCCCGGACGAGCCCGGTGAGTACCAGTCCCACCATCGTCAAACTCGCTCCGTGGAGCAACCTTCGGGTCTGGTTATGAGGCTCTGGGCCGTCTTGACTGTGGTTTCCGACCGTCATCGCTCCATCCGATTCGGTCGGAAGTGTCCGAGCCGACGATTGGCCACGGGTCGTGTTGTCGTGTGTTCGTTGGAACCGACCGCGTCGGAGATTGTCGACTGCATGCGCCCTCCGGCTCGGAAGCGTAGCCGCCGTTTCCCTGGGCGTTCGCCGGTGGTGCCTCGGCAAACGCATCCGTGTGACTTCGGCGGCCCTCTCCCTACTCAGATCGTCCGGCCGTTATGATGACGGGGTTCCTCTCCGCCCTCGATTGGAGTCCGGAAATCGCATCGATGCCCACAGGAGAGTTGACTTCAGGCAACCCGACCGCTTCCGACTTCTCGTGGGATCCCGGCGGATCGGTGGTAGCCCTTACCGTGTGGGTTGCCGCGGTCCTCGGCAGTGCCCTGATCGTGGCTCGGCTCGTTGGAGCCGTTGCCGGGCTCACGGTGGGCGTTCTGGTGCTGGTCTGTGGCATTGCCTTCATGCCGAAGCCACGGTGGCGATGGTCATCGGAACGGGTGGCGCTCTCTCTGCTGCTGGGTTCTGTCCTGGTGCCGTTCAGCCTCTTCCCGCCGCTGGGCCGTGGATTGAGCGCCGACGACATCATGGTGCTCCTCGGTACCGTGATCGCAGTCGTGTCGCTGTGGCGCCGACGCAGCATGATCCGGCTTCCCGTCTTCGCATGGCCGCTCGCGTTGCTCACCTTGTGGGCGGCGATCATCTGGCTCACGGGAGACCGTACGTTGGGCGCTTTGCTGCGAGGCCCGGGAAGACTCGGTCTGTATCTCGTCCTCGTCGTCGCCGGCGCCTTGTGGTTCAGGCAGGTTCCCCTGGCTCGTTTCGTCATGCACACCATCGTTGTGGTGGCGACAGTCGAAGGTGTTCTCCTACTTCGCCCGATTTCAGATCCTCGACCGTTTTATCGGTATCGAGGCGATCAGGGCCTATGACCCGATCTACACGCTGGCTCCGGGGCGCGCCGTCGGAACCCTCGGGCTGGCGTCGAACTTCCTGGGTGCGTACATGCTGATTCCGGCGGCGCTGATCCTCGGTTTCGGAACGATCGCATCGCGCCGGCGCGACATCGCCGCCTGGTCTGCCCTGTACGTCCTCGTGTTCTGGGCACTCGCGCTGACCTACACGAGGGCGAGCCTGATCGCCATCGTCGTGGGGGCCGTCGGCTACTTCTTGTGGACACGACGCACCCGGATGCTGCCCGCCTTCGCTCTGGCACTCGTGTCGGTGATCCTGTTCACACCGTTTCTGTCCCGGTTCAGTCTCGGCAACGATCGGGCCCGTCTGACTTCACAGGCGATCGAGGTCATTCGCGAGCACCCGGTCTCCGGTGTGGGCGCCGGCGAGTACACGCCGGCCGAGACGTCGCGTCCGACGCAGGAGAATCAGCCCGATGGTCCGGACCGGTCCATCACCCCGCACAATTCCTTCCTCCTCTACGCGAGCGAGCTCGGCATCCCAGGCGGGTTGCTCGCACTCTTGGCCGTTGCACTCCCATTCCTCGGGGCGCTGGGAAGATCACCTCGAGGGCCGTTCGACAGCCCGGCGATTCTCGCAGTGGCGATCGCAGCCGGACTTGGATCGTTCGCGCTCCAGACCCTGAGCAACAATCTGCTGCATATCCCGGTGGTGACCGTGCAGTTCTGGATCGCTGCAACGGTGGGAGTGCTGGTGTCACTCCACGCCGATGGGCCCCTTGCCCGCAGGATGTCATTCCCGATCCGCCTCCGCTGATCCGTACGCCGGGGAGGCTGCATCGTGGTAGTGGTCCCGTTCGAGGGATTCGACGTGTTCGCACCGTCTCCCGGGCACGTGTGCCTGCGGTGCCGACCGTCGGCAGGGTAGGGCGTGTCGCCTCGGGGGCAGATTGCTTCCCGATCGACTGAGGAGCGATCAGCTCCGGGGAAGCCGGCCGGCCACGCTCGTCGACAGTATCGGTATCTTGGCGAGTCGGGTGGCGACGGTTGTGCCGACGGCGTTGGGTCCGCCGACGATGATGATGTTGTCGGGTTGGAGTCTGGTGAGTTCGGTCGCGGTTGCGGCGGGGATGAAGTCTGGGGTGACGAGGAGCAGTGGGGCGCCGTTGTGGGCGGCGGCGGAGACTCCTGCGAGGCCGTCGGGGAAGTCGGCCCCGGTGGCGATGTACACGGTCGGGGTGGGGGAGGTGAATGTGGCTGCGGAGATGGCGGCTGCGGTTTTGTAGCGGTCGGTGCCGAAGAGTCTCGTCACGGTGCCGTAGGCGGCGAGTCGGGTGGCGACGG
>JAADGS010000040.1:0-36694 GCA_013152275.1 Actinomycetota bacterium
CGCCGTTCTCTTCGGTTCCCTCTTCCGTGCCGCTCGGCGCGACCGAACCGTCGTCTTCGTCCGACTGCCGATACAGGCTCCCGCCGAGTGCCTCCCATGTGCCCGTCCACGCGATCAGGGCATCGGGATCCGGCAGATCACCAGGAGCAGCCGGCGGACAGCTCGAACCGGCCGGACCGGCCGGCGTCCACTTGAGGCAGTAGCGATGGCATCCTGGACTCGGAGCTTTTGCGTACGCGGGTCTGATGCCGACGGCCTGGATCACCGGGGTCGCCCACGCGAGGGCTGCTCCCACCGCCAAGCCGCGCTTGAGCGCCTGACGGCGTGTGATGCCGGTCAAAGGCGCTTCGGCGTTGGTGTCGTCCGTGGCCATGTTCTTCACCTTCACTCTACGCCTGCTCGCAACACTGGATAATCAACTCGATGTGGAGGATCAGGCTGTTGGCACATGCGGGGATGAAGACCGCATCACCGAACGTGGAACCGGAACCGTCGACCTTCGTGGTGTGACCGTCCAAACACCTCGCCGCTGCACTCCATGGTGAAAACTCGTCCGGCGACGGATCCTGCCCGTAGAGACGGCAGTTGTCCGGAAGCTGCTCCGTGAACCCCGTGGAATAATCGCCGGTAACCACGATGCCGTCGAGCGTCGCCTGCGGCGGCAGTGCGTCCGTCACCCCGTCAGGACAAGACAGCACAGGCCACAGAGATAGCCTGAGCTGAAACCATCGTTCTGGAAACAGCGGAGTCCACGCGATGCAGTACACGTCACAGTTGATCCACGCCGGGCTCGTCGTCTGCGCGTACGCGGGGCGCAAGCCGACGACCTGCACGATCGGGACCGCCCAGAGAGCACCGGCGACCGCCGCACCACGTTTCAGCGCCTCACGGCGCGTCAAACCGACCTGGTCCGGCGTCTCGTGCAACCTGTGCCTCCTCGCTCACACGTCGGTCCGGCGAAGCTCATAGCTTCACCGTCCAACCCGCCCCCAGCGTATCGGAGCGACCACACAGCGTCGATACGACACGTGTCGTATATGCAGCGCCACTGACTTCCGTTCTCGTCAATGCCGGCGTCGAATGGCGACGCTCCCATTGACGAGAAAACCCAGTGTGGATTCCTGTCAATGCCGGCGTCGAATAGCGACGCTCCCATTGACGAGAAAGCACAGGTACTAGCCTGCCCCGGATGGCTCCGGATCGATTCACCCACAGCGTCTCTGTCGACACCACACCCGAGTCGGCCTGGCAGGTACTCCAGCAACCCGAGACCTGGGGCAAGATCGCGGGCGTCGAGCGCGTCTATGACGCGCGACACTCCCCCGACGGTGTCCTGCGCTCCTACCGGTTCACCGTCAGAGCCGCCGGAAAGGCCTACGAGGGCACCGCCACGACCCACGACGCCGACGCACCGACCCTGATGGCGGTGACGATCGACACCTCAGAGGTCATCGGCACGATCACCGTCGAACTGACGCCAACCAACCCCGGCGGCATCGACATGACCGCATCACTCAAGATGCAGGCCAGGGGCATACTCTCGGTCCTGATCTTCCCCCTCATCGCAGCGGCCGTCGGTTCCGGGTTCGCCGCCCAGATAGACGAAATCGGCACACGCATGGAGGCCGACGGCCAGGCGCCGACCTAGACCGATTCACGGTGCCGTGGCCCGTACCACGGCCTCTTCGGCGCTCGTGAGCGCGCTCGCAGGGTCGAGCCCGGAGAAGATTGCGTCGAGCGCCGCGTCGAGGGGATCCCACACGGTCGCCATCTCCGCGACCCCGGGGAGCAGGTCGCCCCCGTCGACGCTCTCGACGAACCCCCCGATGTGTCCGTCGAGACTCGATCGGGCGGGTAGGTACGCCGGAACGCGATTGTCGGCGAGGGCCGCTCCTGTCAGCACCTCAGACCTGGCCAAGACCTCTCGAACGAACGACTCTGCAAGATCAGGCGGAGCGTCGGCGCTCACGAAGAACGCCTGGACTCCGACGAACGGGCGCAGCGACCTCCCTTCCAGCGTCGGTAAAGGGCGCACGGCGAAGTCGACACCGGCGTCGACGAAGGGGCGAATCTGCCACGGTCCGGTGATGAGGAACGGAATCTCACCGGCGGCGAAGCCGTCGACGACCTCGCCGTACGGCCCGGTAAAGACGGTCCCCTCCGCGACCAGGCGGCCGAGCGCCTTCGCACCTTCCACGGCTTTGCCAAGTCCGACATCGTTCACCGACCATCCCCCGCCGGGGCTCGGGCCGAACACGTATCCGCCCGAACTCGAAAGAAACCCGTACTGGTGATAGAGGCCCTCGGGGATGCCGACACACCTCTCGAACGACGCACAGAGGCTCCGAAGCGATGCGAACGTGTCAGGGACGACGTCCCCACCGGCGACGTCCAGATTCACATACAGTGAGACCGCCTCGAGCCCGTACGGGATCCCGTACGTCTCACCACCCGACGTCACCGACCGGATCGCGACGGGATCGAGATCGGGACCGACGACTCCCAGGTCGACCGGCACGACCACGCCCTGTGCGAGCAACGACGGCAGCCTATCGTGCGACGCCACGAAGACATCAGGTCCGCCTCCCGCCACCACCGCGGTCGCGATGTCATCGAACGGGTGTGCGACCACATCGACCGCCACGCCGGCACGCTTCGCGAAATCTGCGACGAACGGCGCGAGAACCGCCGCTCGCAGGTCGTCCACCCACACCTCGAGGCGGTCGGATTCAACCGTTGTCGTGACCGATGGAGAGGTGACCGTCGGACGCGGCCCCCCGGTCGTCGAGGGCACCACTTCGCCGGTGCACGCCGCCACCAGCAGTCCGAACACAACCAAGGCAGCGAGAATGTGCTCGAAGTTGGACCGTCTGCGGACTACTCAGCCCTCCTCGGCACGCAGTCGCTCTGCGACCTCGAGTGCCCGGCCGCGGTCATCGGTGAGTTCGGCCCGGTCGGTGAGGAGTGTCACGTGGTTGTCGACGATCTGCAAGAAGCCCCCGTGCATTCCCACGGTCACCTTCTCGTCTCCCGCCTCGACGACGACGACTCCGGTGGCAAGCGCCGCCATCAGTGGCTCGTGATCGGTGAGCACACCGATCTCGCCATCGACGGTCTTGGCGACGAGAAAATCGGCGTCACCAGACCAGACGACGGCCTCGGGGGCAACGATGTCGACGCGGAAACTCATCAGAAGGTCGCCTCGATCTCCTTGGCCTTCGCCTGGACCTCCTCGACGCCGCCGACCATGTAGAACGCCTGCTCGGGCAGCTGATCCAGCTCGCCATCGATCAGCATCCTGAAGTCGCGAATGCTCTCTTCGAGAGGCACGAAGACACCGGGAATACCGGTGAACTGCTCTGCGACAAAGAAGGGCTGTGACAGGAACCGCTGGATACGCCGGGCCCTACCCACGATCAGCTTGTCCTCTTCGGACAACTCGTCGATGCCGAGAATCGCGATGATGTCCTGCAGGTCCTTGTAGCGCTGCAGGATCTGCTGCACCCTGCGGGCGACGTCATAGTGCTCCTGGCCGACGTGCAGCGGATCGAGAATCCTGCTCGTCGAGTCGAGCGGGTCGATCGCCGGGTAGATCCCCAACTCGACAAGACCTCGCGACAGCACCGTTGTCGCATCCAGGTGAGCGAACGTCGTGTGCGGCGCAGGGTCGGTGATATCGTCGGCGGGCACGTAGATCGCCTGCAACGACGTGATCGACCGGCCCTTCAGCGACGTGATCCGCTCCTGAAGAAGGCCCATCTCGTCGGCGAGGGTCGGCTGGTACCCCACCGCCGAAGGCATCCGCCCCAGCAGCGTCGAGACCTCGGATCCGGCCTGCGTGAACCGGAAGATGTTGTCGATGAACAGCAGCACGTCCTGACGCATCACGTCGCGGAAGTACTCGGCCATCGTCAGAGCCGACAGGCCGACCCGCAGGCGAACACCCGGTGGCTCGTCCATCTGGCCGAACACCAACGCCGTCTGCTTGATCACGCCGGACTTGGTCATGTCGACGAACAGGTCGTTGCCTTCACGGGTCCGCTCACCGACACCGGCGAACGTGGACACGCCACCGTGCTGGGTGGCGACCCGGTTGATCATCTCCTGGATGATGACGGTCTTGCCGGTCCCGGCACCGCCAAACATGCCGATCTTGCCGCCACGTATGTACGGTTCCAGCAGGTCGATGACCTTGATACCCGTCTCGAAGATCTCCTTCTGCGGTTCGACGTCTTCGAACTTCGGCGGCGGCCTGTGGATCGGCCAGCGTTCGTCGAACTCGATCGAGTCCGCCGGGACGTCGAGTGGCTCACCCCATACGTTGAAGATGTGTCCGAGCGTCTTGGGTCCGACCGGAACGGTGATCGGTCCGCCCGTGTTGCGGACCTCGGCACCACGGACGAGACCATCGGTGCCTTTCATCGCCACGGCGCGCACCGTGTCGTTTCCAAGGTGCTGTGCCACCTCGGCAATGATCATCTGGGGCTTGCCGCCGATCTCGAAGATGATTTCGAGGGCATACAAGATCTCTGGGAGCTCACCTTTGGGGAACTCCACGTCGACGACGGGACCCGTCACCCTGACGATCCGTCCAACACTCTTCGCCTCTGCCACGATCCCTCGCTCCTTCGTTTCCTACATCATCCGTTGCGTAACGCTTCCGCGCCGCCAACGATCTCTGAGATCTCTGTTGTGATCTCAGCCTGGCGGGCCTGGTTGGCTCTCCGGCTGAGGACTTTGATCAGGTCTTCCGCGTTCTCCGTTGCCGCTTTCATCGCCCGCTGCCTCGATGCGTGCTCCGATGCAGACGAGTCCAGCAGCACGCCGAAGGCCGTCGCCTCCACGTACCGTGGTAGCAGCCGATCGAGAATCTCCGACGGCGACGGCTCATAGCTGTAGGTCACCGTGCCGAGCGGCTCCTCGTCGCCTTCCGGCGGGACGATCGGCAGCAGCTCGATGCCGCTCGCTTCTTGCACGAGAGCGGACACGTACCGGGTATAGAACACCTCCACGGCGTCGACCGCCCTGCTTGCATACTCCTCCATGATCACATTTGCGAGGGTCCGGGCATCCGCATATCCAGGGGCGTCGGTCACTCCCAGGAAAGCTCGTTCCACGTGATATCCGCGGAAACGGAAGTACGTCTGCGCCTTCTTGCCGACGACATACACACGGATCTGCACGCCTTGGAAACGCAGTTCGATGATGCGACGCTCGGCCATCCTGATCACCGTCGAGTTGTACGCACCGGCGAGACCACGATCCGACGACACCACGACAATCCCTGCGGTGTCGACCTTACGCCTCTCGAGGAGCATGTGGGTCGCACCTCCGGCGGCACGTCCCACGTTTCTGATCACATCGGTGAGCTGCTCCACGTACGGTTTGGAGGCATGGACACGCTGCTGGGCCTTGACGATGCGCGACGCGGCGATGAGCTCCATCGCTCGCGTGATCTTCTTCGTCGACTGCACGGATCGAATCCGCCGCCGTGTCTGCCGAAGCTCGGCGCTGGCCAACCGCTACTCCCTTCCTGCCTCGAAGAGCTCTTTGAACTCGCCGATCGCCTTGCTCATGTCCTCCGCATCCGGCATCGTGCCGGTTGATTCGATCCGCTCCAACAGAGCCGCGTAGCGACTCCGGACGAATCCGCGCAGCTCCGCCTCGAACCGACCGATGTCCGGCACCGGAATATCATCCATGAACCCGCTCGTCACCGCATGGATCACGAGCACCTGTTCTTCTACCGGGACCGGTGTGAACTGCGGCTGCTTCAGCACTTCGACCACGCGGCGACCTCGCGCCAACTGGGCTGCGCTGGCCGCATCGAGTTCGGAGCCGAATTCGGCGAAGGCCTCCAGCTCGCGAAACTGTGCCAGATTGATTCGCAGCGGACCCGCGACCTTCTTCATGGCCTTGATCTGCGCGCTGCCTCCGACCCGCGACACCGAGATGCCGGCGTTGATCGCCGGACGCACACCCGAATAGAACAGATCGGTCTCCAGAAAGATCTGCCCGTCGGTGATCGAGATCACATTCGTGGGGATGTACGCCGAAACGTCTCCCGCCTTCGTCTCGACGATGGGCAGCCCTGTCAGCGATCCCCCGCCGAGATCGTCCGAGAGCTTGGCACAGCGCTCGAGAAGTCGGCTGTGCAGGTAGAAAACGTCGCCCGGATATGCCTCACGGCCTGGAGGACGCCGCAGCAGCAGCGAGATCTCCCGATAGGCAACCGCCTGTTTGGAGAGGTCGTCGAAGACGATCAGGGCGTGCTGGCCCTTGTACATCCAATACTGAGCGATCGCCGAGCCGGCGTACGGTGCGTACATCTGCAGCGCTGCGGGCGCCGACGCCGCCGCGTTGACCACCACCGTATAGTCCATCGCACCGTGCTTGTGGAACGCATCGACCACCTCTGCGACGGTCGAAGCCTTCTGGCCGATGGCAACATAGACGCACTTCACGTCCTTGCCCTTTTGGTTGATGATCGTGTCGACCGCGATTGCCGTCTTCCCGGTCTGACGGTCGCCGATGATCAGCTCCCGCTGCCCGCGACCGATCGGGATCATCGCGTCGATCGCCTTGATCCCCGTCTGGAGAGGTTCGTTGACAGGCTGGCGCTGTACGACCGAAGGAGCCTGCACTTCGAGGAGACGGCTCTCCGTCGTATTGACCGGGCCTTTCCCGTCGAGAGGATTGCCGAGCGAGTCCACGACCCGTCCGAGCATGGCATCACCGACACCGATCGAGAGCACACGGCCGGTGGAACGGACCGGCGAGCCTTCCTCGATGTGGGAGAACTCGCCCATCAGCACGACACCGATCGAGTCCACGTCCAAGTTCAGGGCGACACCGAGCAGGCCACCTGGGAATTCCAGCAACTCGGAAGCCATCGCGTTGGGAAGGCCTTTCACGGCCGCCACACCATCGGCGACCATCGTCACGTAACCGACCGTCTCGGCTTCGAGTTCTGGTGCCCAGCCTTCGAGATGCTTCCGCAGGGAAGCGGCGATGTCTTGCGGGTCAAGCGTCAGTTCAGCCATCGTTGCTCCTTCGCATCAGCGGCTCTGTAGGGTCTGGCGAAGACTCTCGAGACGGTGACGGATCGATCCGTCGATCACCGTGTCGCCGATCGTGGCGACGATGCCACCCAAGACCGATGGGTCGACCACGAGCTTCACTTCAACGTTCTTTCCGGTTGCCTTGCCGAGAGCTTCCTCGAGTTTCGTAAGCGTTTGCGCGTCCAGCGGCACCGCCGCACGGACCTCGGCGATCGCCTTGTTGCGCTCCGCCGCGGCACGCGTCACAAAGGTGTCGGCAATTGCAGGGAGATCGCGTGCCCGTCCCAAGCCGGCCACGAACCGCACAAACGCCGTCGTCAGGTTCGATGCCTTGCCTTCCAGCAGGTCGGCGAGAACTGCTTCTTTGCGCTCGGCCGGCAACCGCGGATCTGCCAGTACGTCGGCGAGTTCCGCGGAGCCTTCGATCGCCCGAGCGACCGTGAACATCTCATCCTCGACGGTCGCGAGCTGCCCTTCGGCGCTCGCAATGGCGAGGATGGCGTCCGCGTATCCCGCGATGCGCTCATCCATCGCCTAACCCATCCGTTCGAGTTCGTCGAGATAGCGGTCGATCAGACCCTCTTGCGCTCGGCGGTCGAGGCTGCCCTGCACCACCCGCTCGGCGAGGTCGATCGAGAGATTGGCGACTTCCTGGCGGACCTCGGCGAGTGCACGCTCACGCTCGGCGGCAACTTCGCCTCTGGCCTTCGCGACGATCTCTTCCGCCTCGGCCTTGGCTTTGGCGACCATGTCGGACCGCATCGCCTCCGCCGTCAGTCGGGCTTCCTCGATGATCCGGTTGGACTCTTCTTTGGCATTCGCCAGCTGTTCCCGGTAGTCGTTCAGGAGTCCCTGAGCTTCCAGCTTGGCGTCCTCGGCCTCTCGCATGCCGCCAACGACGGCCTGCTGACGCGCTTCGAGCGTACGGTTGAGTGCCGGCCCCGCGAACTTCCACAGCATGAACACGAGAACCGCGAAGCTCACAATTCCCCAGATCAGCTCGTGGATCTCCGGGAGGATCAAGAACAGGCCCGATCTCCCCTCGGCAGCGAGAACCAGTTGTGGCGCCGCGGCGAACATCACACCTGCCCGAACAGGATGAAGAACAGAAGGAGGCCGAAGAGGGCGAGCGCCTCGGTGAAGGCAATACCCAGGAACATGGTCGTACGGACCTGTCCCGCCATCTCCGGCTGCCGGACCATTGCCTGCACGGCGTTACCGACCACGATGCCGATACCGATACCGGGACCGATGGCCGCGAGGCCGTAGGCCAGACCTGCCCCAAGAAGTGCTGCAGCTTGCTGTTCCAATGTGGTTCTCCTCTCAATGCTCCAGGTGAATGGAACTCTCGATGTAGACGGCGGTGAGCAGTGTGAAAATGAACGCCTGCAGGATTCCGACGAAGATCTCGAACCCGGTGATCACGATGGCAAATGCGAACGGGATCGGCCACGCGATCAACTTCGGACCGAGTACGAAGTAACTGGCCGTGGTCACAAAAAACACCGCCAACATGATGTGCCCGGCGATCATGTTGGCGAAGAGTCGTACTGCCAGGCTGACCGGACGGATGAAAAACGTCGAGATCAGCTCGATCGGAATGATCAAGAGCAGCAACGGTTTGGGCACACCTGGGGGGATGAGCGTGTGGACGATGTACATGATGCCGTGCTTCTTGAGCCCGACGAAGACGAACACGAACCACACGAAGATGGCGAGAAAGGCAGGGACGGCCATCCGGGCCGTCACCGGGAAGTTGACCAACGGCGTGACCTCGAGGATGTTCAAGAAAAGAACCCAGAAGAACATCGGGATCAGCAGCCACTCGTACTTGACCGACTCCGGGCCGATGACGTCCCGTCCGATGTCCTTGCGGACGAAATCGACCATCGATTCGACAACCACCTGAAACTTCGTCGGTACGATCCGTGGCTTGCGGAACGGGATATAGAGAAAGAGGAAGGTCGCCAGGGTTGCGAGAAACATCAACAGCACGACGCGGTTGATCCCCCATGGCAACACGGCCGGCCAGTCGAACAACTCGTTGATGTCCGTGGGCACTACCACGATCTGCGCCAGTACAGCCGGAATCACCTGACAGCCTCCTTCCGGGCCTGCATCACGAGCAGCCCAATGTACGTAACTCCGAGACCCAAGAAGAGTCCGGTGCGATCTACTCCGAGAAACCTGAGCGCAACCCACACGAGTGCGGTCAACAGCACGAGCCGGACCACGAAACCTCCAAGCGCCACCGCTCCGAGAGCGTTTGGAGAACGACGCCCCGCCCACGAGAGCGCCCTGCCGGAAAGTATGAAGATGGTCGCGACGATGGCGGCGCCTGCGAGCGCTGCGAGTCCGGCGGAAATGCCACCGATCGCCAGAGCGACGGCCGCAACGAGGGGGCCGAGCCACAGCGTCCTCCGGGCCATCTCGGAGCCCATCCTGGCTTCAACGTCCACGACGTTCCATTTCCTTCGCGTACAACAACATCCAGTAGAAACCCAACGCAAATCCGGCGGCGGTTCCGAGAGCGACGAGCCACGGCCACGTGCCCAACCAACGATCGGCCAGCCAGCCGAGCGCGCCTCCCGAAACTACCGACGCGAAGAACCTGCTCGAGATATCGGCTGCCTCGGCGATCCCTCTGCCCGCGCTGTAGTTCGGCGGCATCGTTATCGATCCCGGGTCGGTTTGCAAATCAGCCGGATGCTCGACATCCGGTCATCGGCTCTCGGCCGCCAGTCGACCGAAGAGCGGACTGAACGACAATGCTCGACTGCAGGCTGATGGCTGATGACACCTACTCTAAACGTGACCGGGAAACGACGCCTCATAGGGAGGGAATCGTGAGGCCAGTACTTCGGCTGCATCCTTCACTTCCTTGAGTGCGACGTCGTCGCGGCGTTCGCGAAGAGCCCTGGCGATCAGATCTGCGACGTGCTCGACCTCGGTCTCCTTCATCCCTTGGGTCGTCACCGACGGGGTCCCGATGCGGATCCCGCTGGTGATGAACGGTGAGCGTGGATCGAACGGGATCGCGTTACGGTTCAGGGTGATCCCAAGGTCATCGAGTAGGGTCGCAGCTTCTTTGCCGGTGAGTTCGTCGTCGACGCTGCGCACGTCAACCAAGAACATGTGGTTCTCGGTCGTGCCGCTCACGATGCGGAGACCGAGCGAAGTCAGGCGCTGGGCCATGGCTTGGGCATTGCGCACGACCTGGTGGGCATATTCCCGATAGGCCGGTGTGGATGCCTCCCGGAAGCAGACCGCCTTGGCGGCGATCTGGTTGAACAGTGCCCCGCCCTGCACCGTGGGGAACACCGCCTTGTCGATCACCTTGGCAAACTCTTCCTTGGACAGGATGAGGCCGCCCCTGGGGCCCCGCAGAGCCTTGTGGGTCGTCGCGGTGACAATATCCGCGTGCGGAACCGGATTGGGATATGCGCCGCCTGCAACGAGACCGATGAAGTGGGCGGCGTCGACGACGAAGACGGCCCCCACCTCGTCGGCGATGTCTCGGAACGCCTCGTAGTCCAGACGCTTGGAGTAGGCCGAATAGCCTGCGAGCACCATCTTGGGTCGATGTTCGAGCGCGAGACGCCGAACCTCGTCCATGTCGATGATCTCGGTCTCCGGATCCACTCCGTATGCGACGAAGTTGTAGAGGCGGCCCGAGAAACTCACCGGCGAGCCATGGGTCAGATGCCCGCCCTGGTCGAGGCGCATCCCGAGAACCGTATCGCCCGGTTGGATGGTTGCGAAATAGGTCGCCATGTTTGCCTGCGAGCCGGAGTGCGGTTGGACGTTGGCATGTTCCGCCTCGAAGAGGTTCATCGCTCGCTGCCTCGCCAGATCCTCGACCTCGTCGACAACCTGACAGCCCTCGTAATAACGCCGGCGCGGATACCCCTCTGCGTACTTGTTGGTAAACACCGATCCCGACGCCTGCATGACGGCACGCGAGGCAAAGTTCTCCGAAGCAATGAGATGGATGTGCGAATCCTGGCGGATGACATCGGCCTTGATGAGCGCGGCGACCTCCGGATCGGACACCTCGATTGGACGTAGATCAGTCATGGGAACCTCGGTTTTGGGTGCACCCAGGCTAGCGCCTTGGCCATCAACCGATCGGACCGGCTCGCAAGAGTACCGGTGGGTCGACGGTGCAGTCGACGACGGTCGACGGGGTTCCTCCAGGACTGCTGCCACCCAGATAGACCGCCACTTCGTTGCCGAAGATGGCTTTCGCCTCCTGATCGTCGTGGGCGGCGGCTTCACCACTGCGGTTGGCGCTCGTGACCGCGAGAGGCCCGGCAACCTCGAGCAGCCAGAGGGCGGCGGGATGATCAGGCACCCGCACACCGATCGTGCCATCGTGCACGACCGGGAGGTCACGTCGCGCCCGAAGGACGAGGGTCAGCGGACCCGGCCAGTGCTCCGTTCCCAACCGGGTCGCCGCAGCAGAGAACTCCACGAGGTCTGCCGCCTGCCGCAGAGAAGTGACGAGTACGGGGAACGGACGGCCGGCGGTTCGGCCCTTGAGCAATGCGAGACGTTCGAGCGCCGCGCCGTTCGCGGGATCGGCGGCAACTCCGTACACCGTATCCGTGGGAACACCCACGATCTCTCCGTCCCGAATGGCCGCCACGGCATCCTCGATCATCCCCACGGAACACCTCCGGATTCACGTTCCAGTTCGTCTACGAAGCCGACCGGTATCTCCTTGCCGCTCAACTCGAGGATCCGACGGGCGAACCGATCGGCGTCCCCCGTCGTCACATACTCGGTGCGAGCGCCCGAGCGGATGGCCCCGTCAAGCATGCGCACCGCCTGGCGGGCCACCGCGGGCGCGGGATCGATAACGGCGACGTTTCTGCCGACGATCGCCTCGATCGCCGGGGTCAGCAGCGAATAGTGGGTGCACCCGAGAACGAGCGTGTCGATACCTGCGGCGAGCAGCGGGGTGAGGTACGTCTCGAGCATGGCGTGCACCGTTCCGGACTCGCCTCTCTCGACCGCCGTTGCGAGGCCCGGACAGGCCTGGTCGACGATGCGGACTCCTGCGGCGTGGCGATCCACCACGGAGGCGTACAACTCGCCCTGGAAGGTCGCGTTGGTGGCCAAGATACCGATGATCCCTCGTGCCGTCTGCTCCGCCGCAGGTTTGACGGCCGGTTCCATGCCCACGAAGGGGATGCCCGGAAACAGGTGCCGCAGTGTGTGCAAGGCAGCGGCCGAAGCACTGTTGCAGGCCACGACGATCAGTCCGGCGCCCTTCGCCAGGAGCATTCGGGTCACCGTTTCGGCGCGGTCGCGCACCTCGTCGAGGCTCCGCTCGCCGTACGGTGCCCACGCTCCGCCAGGTAGATGATCGGATGTCCCGGGATGAGGTGTTCGAGATGCCGCAACACCGACAGTCCGCCGACGCCCGAGTCGAAGATTCCGATCGTCATGTCGTCCACGGGCACCATTTCACCACACCGGCGGTCAATCCACCCCTTCTCGTGACGCTTCACGGGAACTATCCGGCTCAAGCGTCACGAGAACGGGTAAGTTTCTGCTCATGAACCCAAAGACGATCAACGAGTTCCTTCAACAATCGATGCCATCGGCAGGCGACATGGACATCACCTGCACCGAAGTCGACGCCAACGGTGCAGTTGTGCACTGGGAGTACGGGCCGCGTTGGCTGCGTCCCGGCAACTACATCTCAGGACCACTGCTCATGACGATGGCGGACACTGCCCTGTACTGCGCCGTGTTCGGGAATCTGGATCGAATCGAGCCGATGGCGGTCACGTCCGAGCTGTCCACGCACTTCCTTCGGCCCGCCGTCGACAGCGGCGTGACGGCCACGGCCACGTTGATCGAAGTGACCGGTCGGCGCGCCTACGGGGAGGTGCGAATGGTCCTCGACACCAACTCCTCGTCGCCCACGCGACGGGAACCTACATCCTGCCTCGGTAGCCGTCGGTTCCCGCCCCCCGACTGAACCCTGGGCTCGTAGGGGTCGTGGCGACCCCCCTGAGCCCTGGGTTCAACGTTGGGTGGGGCCTTTGCGGCCAACGAGGATCCTCGGCCGCCCGGTGAGATCGTCACGAACCTCGCAGAACAGCCGGCCACCGAACATCTCCAACGCCCGCTCGCCCTGGGTCTCCCCGATCTCGCAAAAGAGCCAACCGCCCTCGGCGAGCCACCCGTGCACCTCGGCGGCGATGCGTTCCAGGATCTCGTCGCCATCCGGGCCCGCGACCAGCGCGGCGCGCGGCTCATGCGAGCGGATCTCGTCGGGAAGCGTCCGGTACTCGGCCTCCGACACGTACGGCGGGTTCGCCACGAGAAGATCGATCTGACCCTTCATGGCAATCGGGAGCGCCGAGAACAGATCCCCCTGACAGAAATCGACGGTAACGCCATTCATCGCAGCATTCTCGGCAGCGAGGGCAAGCGCCTCCTCCGACAAATCGGTGGCCGTGACACGAGCCTCCGGAAAGGCCTTCCGGAGCGCGACGGCGAGCGCCCCCGAGCCGGTACACAGATCGACGATCCGCGTGTCCGGCCCCGCACCGGCGATGGCGTGGGCGGCCTGCTCCCAGAGATACTCGGTTTCCGGACGGGGAATCAGAGCACGACCGTCCACACGCAGCTCCACGGGGCCGAACGGAATGATTCCTTCGAGGTATTGGAGCGGCTCACCTGCTCTGCGTCGAGCGACCAGGCCGGCAAATCGTGCCGTCTCCTCTGCCGTGGGCGCAACGCCGGTGTAGAGACCAGATCGCGATCGGCCCGTGACGGCCATCAACAGACGCTCCGCCTCGTGGAGCGCAAGACCGGAGTCACGCAGGAGCGAGTCATCAGTCATCGGTCGGGCTCGCTCCACTCGCTGTGCCTGGTGTTCTGTGCTCGGTATTCGATACCGCGATCCCAAGGCGCTGCCGGACCGCGGGGCGACTGCGGGGCAACCGAAACCGGAGACTCATTCGCCTTCGGTCAGACGACGGGCCTGCTCATCCGCGGTCAACGCCTCGATGAATTCGTCCAGGTCGCCTTCGAGCACCTGAGGGAGGCGCTTGACGGTCAGCTTGATGCGGTGATCCGTGACCCGGTTGTCCTTGTAGTTGTACGTGCGGATCTTCTCGGACCGGTACCGACCTGCGCCCGCCGCTCCCCCGCGATCTCGGACTGTTGCTCCTCGAGTTGCCGTTGATAGAGACGGGCCCGCAAGATGCGGAACGCCTTGTCCTTGTTCTGGAGCTGGGACTTCTCGTCCTGGCAACTCACGACCAGGCCGGTCGGCAGATGGGTCAGCCGGACCGCGGAGTCCGTCGTGTTCACCGACTGGCCCCCGGGGCCGCTCGATCGGTACACGTCGACTCGTACGTCGGCGGGATCGATCTGGATCTCGACCTCTTCGGCTTCGGGCAGCACCGCGACGGTGGCCGTGGAGGTATGTACCCGCCCCTGTGACTCGGTCTGCGGCACCCGCTGCACCCGATGGACACCGGCCTCGTACTTGAGTTTGGAATACGCGCCTTTGCCTTTCACGGAGAAGATCACCTCCTTGAAGCCACCGGCCTCCGAGGGCGAGGTCTCCAGGACCTCGGTCGTGAACCCTTGTGCCTCCGCATACGCCTGGTACATGTGCTGGAGATCGCCCGCCCAGATCGCGGCCTCGTCGCCGCCGGCCGCCGACCGAACCTCCACGATCACGTCCTTGTCGTCATTGGGATCGGTCGGGACAAGAGCGAGATGGAGGTCTCGCTCCAGCCGTTCCATGTCGCGACGCCGTTCGGCAGCGAGATCTCGAAACTCCTGTGCGGTCGCAGGATCAGATTCCTGCTGCGCCAAATCCTCGGCTTCTTCCGCGTCGGTGGCGGCCGCCTTGTAGGCGCCGTACTGTTCGACGATGCGACGAAGCTCGGCGTGACGCCTGGCCAGGCCTGTGTACCGGTTTCGATCAGAGGTCGCACCCGGCTCGGCGAGATCTTCCTCGACTCGAGCGAAGGCTTTCTCGATCCCTTCCAACCGCTCAATGAGTCGGCGATCCATCTCAGTTCGCCAGGGCACGAAGCGCCGCAGGGCAGACGGGCCCTCGCGCCTTGACTTCCTCGACTTCTTCGGGTTCGAGCGCAGCGAGGAGAGCGGCGACTGCAACCTCCACCTGGTCGTCGGCGGGATGGTCGGTTGTGAGTTTCTGGAGCCACAGCCCCGGAGCGGCGAGGATGCGGCCGAGACGATCGCCACCATGAAGGCCGGAGAACTTGAGGATCTCGTAGGCAAAGCCGGCAATCACCGGGATCAACACGATCCTGGAGGCGATGAGCTGGATCCAGCCCGGCCGGCCAAGGAGCGTGAACACGACCAAAGAGATGAACACCACGATCAGCAGGAAGTTCGTACCACAACGCGGATGCTCGGGCGGGTGCTTCTGGATATGGTCGACCGTGAGCGCTTCTCCCGCCTCGTAGGCGTGGATCGTCTGGTGCTCTGCACCGTGGTATTCGAAGACCCGGCGGATCTCCTTCGATCGCCCGATACCCCAGACATAGCCGACGAAGAGCAGTCCTCGCACAATTCCATCGATGAGGTTGAACGAGAACGACGATCCGCCGATGAACGGTGTGAGGAGCTTCGCGACACCGAGTGGAGCGAGAACGAAGATCAACAGGACGGCGGCGACCGAGAATGCGATCGTCCCCACGAGCTGCAGTTTCGTGAACTCTTCCTCATCCTCGGGAACGGCCTTCTGTGCGGACCATGACAACGCCTTGAATCCGAGCACAAGCGATTCATACAAGACCATGACTCCGCGCACGAAGGGGATTCGAGCGGCGCGCGAACGCGACGACAGCCTCGGAAGGTCGTGTTTCACCGTCTCGATCTCACCGGACGGGACTCGAACCGCGATCGCCCACGAACTCGGGGCTCGCATCATGACCCCTTCGATAACTGCCTGACCGCCAACGGTCGCGCCGGGCGTGCGGCTCACTTGTTCACCTCCGGGATGGACCTACTGGTCTGAAGTTTCCTCGTCGGTGTGCGTGAAGCTCTTGCGGCCGTAACGCTTCTGGAAACGCTCGACCCTGCCGCCCGTGTCGACGAGCTTCTGGCGTCCTGTGAAGAACGGATGGCACTCGTTGCAGAGGTCGACATGCAGCTCCGGCTTCGTGGAACGGGTCTTGAACGTGTTCCCACATGAACACGTCACCGTCGCCTCCACGTACTTGGGGTGGATACCTGCCTTCACAACGTCTCCTCTTAGGTAGACCTGGCCACCTCGGCCAGGAAATCTGTGTTGGACCTCGTAGTCTTCAAACGGTCGATCAACAATTCGAGTGCCGCTCCGGGCTCGAGTGCCAGAAGCACTCGGCGCAGCTTCCACACCTGCAGAAGCTCCTGCCTGTCGAACAACAACTCCTCTTTGCGTGTTCCCGATTGTGAAATGTCAACGGCAGGATAGATCCTGCGATCGGCGAGGCCGCGATCGAGCCGAAGCTCCATGTTGCCGGTGCCTTTGAACTCCTCGAAGATCACCTCGTCCATGCGAGAACCCGTTTCGACGAGTGCGGTGGCCATGATCGTCAGGCTGCCACCCTCTTCGATGTTTCGGGCGGCTCCAAAGAACCGCTTCGGTGGGTACAGAGCCGTCGAGTCCACGCCACCGGAGAGGATCCGCCCGCTCGCCGGCGTGGCGAGGTTGTGGGCCCGGGCCAGACGAGTGATCGAGTCGAGGAGGATGACGACGTCGGTCCCCATCTCCACGAGTCGCTTCGCCCGCTCCAACGCAAGGTCGGAGACCTGGGTATGTTCCTCGGCCGGACGGTCGAAAGTCGAATACACGACCTCGCCCTTGACGGAACGCTGCATGTCCGTGACCTCTTCGGGACGCTCGTCGACGAGCACGACCATCACGTAGCACTCGGGGTTGTTGACCTCGATCGAGTGCGCGATCTCCTTCAACACGGTGGTCTTGCCGGCCTTCGACGGGGACACGATCATCCCTCGTTGTCCTTTGCCGATTGGAGCGATCAGGTCGATGATCCTCGCCAGGCTGTGGTTCGGCATGCCTTCCACTTCGAGTCGAAGCCTGATATCCGGGAACAGGGGTGTGAGCTTGGAGAACTTCGGTCGTTGCCGGGCCTCCTCGGCCGTCATCCCGTTCACGCTGAGGATCCGCGTCAACGCGGGGAACTTCTCCTGTGACCTGGGCGGCCGGATCGGTCCGCTCACCTGGTCCCCCTTGCGCAGCCCGAACTTGCGGATCTGGCTGGCGGAAACGTAGACGTCCAGCTCGCCGGGAAGGTAGCCCGTGACTCTGAGGAACCCGTATCCCTCAGGAAGAATGTCGAGGATGCCCTCACGCTGTTCGAGTTCCCCTTCAGGGATCTGGGACTGGCCACCACCGGAGGAACGGCGACGCCGCCTCCGGTTGCGCTGAGTATCGCCCTGGTGATGCTCGTCACCTTGGCGCTGCTCGCGCTGAGAGCCACCGTCGTCGGAACGAGCCGACTCGTCGCCGGAGGTCGAGTCCTGGCCACGATCGGCCTCGTCACCGGTTGCCGCACCATCGCTTGCAGCCGTTGGCTCACCGTCGCCGGCCGGCTCGGGTGTTTCGACAGGCGTAGCCACGGGAAGGTCGATGGGAGCCGGCTCGCTGCTCACCGCAACACCGTCGGCATTCAGGATCCTGTCGATGAGTTTTGCCTTCTGCAGACCATCGGTCTCGATATCCACCGCGGCCGCGATGGTTCGGAGGTCCTTCACGGATTTCTCCTGGAGTTCCGATCTGGTGGTCATGTCATCCTTTCAGTCGGGAAGCCGTCATAAGAGGCTCGGCGACATGCTCTCTCGATGCCTCTTGCCTCTCACGGCACGAAGGAACATCATCGGAGGCTTGGGAACCCGACGCGATCAACGATCGATGCGCCGGGGGTGTGCACTCATTGTACGGTGGATTCGCCGATCTTCCAAGTACGAAAGTGCTCGATGAACTCTTCCACGGCCACCGAGCTTGCAGGAAGGACCGTGAAGTGCTCCTCGCGGTCGGCAAGGTCGGCGATCCTGGACGGAGTATCGGGCGTTTTCCCGATCGCCACTTCGACGACCTCCGGGAACTTTGCCGGATGGGCCGTACCCACCACGATCACCGGAACGTCACGCTCCTCGGCGTCCGAGGCGGCGACCGCAACGGCAGTGTGGGGATCGATCTGCCTGCCCCACCTACGAAAGACCGTACCGATGACATCCACGATCTGGTCATCGGTGAACCAATGCCCTCTGAAGGACGTCCGACCGAGCCCGGGGATTCCCGCGCCGGCCATCGCCATGGCGACGCGATCGCCGTCACGGCCGAGGAGTTCGTAGACCAGGCGCTCGAGGTTCGACGGAATCTGAATGTCCATTGCGGGAGCAACCGTCGGAATCACGTCGCTCGGGACAATGGATCCGTCCTCGACAAAGCGCACGACACTGCGGTTCACGTTCGTCCCGACGATCAATCTGCGAATGGGGACCCCCATCCGCTTCGCGACCCAGGCGGAGTAGACATTGCCGAAGTTGCCCGTCGGCACGGCCACGTCGACCTCGTCGGCTCCGACGGCGTTTACCGCCCACACATAGTATGGGATCTGGCCCATCACCCGCGCCCAGTTGATCGAGTTCACCGACGAGACGGGACCATCCATCCTGATGAGCAGTTCTTTGACGATGCGCTGGCAATCGTCGAAGGTCCCTTCGATCGCGACGTTGTGCACGTTCGCGGCGGCAACCGTCGTCATCTGACGTCGCTGCACGTCGGAGACTCTTCCATGGGGATGGAGGATGACGACGTCGAGCGCGGGACGACCTGCCACGGCCGCGATCGCAGCCGCCTGACGTCGCACCAAGCACCACGTAGTGCTCACCACGTGTTTCGAGTGCGTGATCGAGCAGCCGTCCGAGCCACTGGAGCGCGTAGTCCTTGAACGCAAACGTGGGTCCCCAGAACAGCTCGAGCAGGTACCGTGCGTCCCCGAGTTCGGTGATCGGTACGAGGCGATCGAACCCTTCATACGCGGCGCCGGCGAGCGCCGACAGCTCGCCCGGGTCCCCTGCGCCGAACATCCCGCCGACCGCGGCCACAAGGTCCGGGTAGGACAACCGGCCGAGATCGCGAAGATCCCCAGAGTCGAGCTCCGGCCACGTTTCCGGGACGAAAAGACCGCCATCGCCTGCAAGCCCGCTGAGCAGCACGTCTTCGAAGGACGCCCCGGCGACCCCACCGCGGGTCGACACATATCTCATGGTTCGTCGCTCTGCACCCGTATCGACGCGGCCACCTCCCGCACTTCGTCGAGGTCCTCCAGCGACGCGACCGCGGCACGCAGGTCCGTCTCGAGCGCATCGTGGGTAATCAGCAGCAGGGTTGCCTCGTCACCACGCCCCTCCTGCCAGACCGACTTGATGCTGACCTCCGCCTCCCCGAACGCACCGGCGATCTTGGCAAGTACGCCGGGAGCATCGAGGACGTGCAGGCGGATGTACCACTTGGTCATCGCCTCCTCGAAAGGGCGGACGCGTCCAGGGCCGAAACGGACCCGAGGTGTGGCTCGCGGCCCTGCGAGAAGTTCGCGAGCGGCGTCGATGATGTCACCGAGCACGGCCGTCGCCGTCGGGCCGCCTCCCGCACCGGGACCGGAGAACAGCAACTTGCCCACCTTCGGACCTTCCACGAACACGGCATTGGCCACACCCCTGACCGACGCCAGCGGATGAGATCTGGAAACGAGGGTCGGATGGACCCGAACCGTGATGCCGTCTTCGTCCTTGTCTGCGATGGCGAGGAGTTTCAGAACGTAACCGAGATCGGCCGCGAAGCCGACGTCCGCTATCTGGACGTTCTCGATTCCCTCCCGGTACACCTGATCGGTGCTCACGACGGTCCCGAACGCAAGGCTGGCGAGGATGGCGGCCTTCGCCACCGCATCGGCACCAGAGATGTCTGCGGTCGGATCGGCCTCGGCGAAACCTCGTTCCTGCGCCTCTCGTAGGGCATCTTCGAACCGGGCACCGTCTTCGGTCATGCGCGTCAGCAGGTAGTTCGTCGTTCCGTTGACGATTCCCATCACACGCGTCAACGATTCACCGGCGAGCGTCTCGGTGAGCGGGCGGATGATCGGGATGCCTCCACCGACGGACGCTTCGAAGAGCAACGACACACCGGTGCGGGCCGCTTCTTCCAACAGTTCCACGCCCCTCGCAGCGACGAGTTCCTTGTTGGCGGTGACGACGGGCTTGCCGGCGCGGAGTGCAGAGAGAACGAGCTCGCCGGCCGGCTCCAGACCGCCCATCACCTCGACGACGAGCTGCACGTCCGGATCGTCGATCACCACTCGGGGATTCGTCGTGATGAGATCATCGGGGATCGGGAATACCCGAGTCTTCTCTGGCGACCGGATCGCCACCCTGCGGACCTGGAGCTCGAGTCCCGTGCGTGCGGTCAACGCGTCACGATCCTCGATGAGGCGCTGCAGCAGCGCACCTCCCACGATTCCGCCTCCAAGAATGCCGATGCCTACGGCCATTGCAGCTCCATGATCGGCGATGGTAGCCACCGAGGCTCTTTTCCATCGGAGCAAATGGCCTGACACTCCGGTACGCTCTCGGCACAATGCCCGGTCCACTCCCCGATTTCCTGCTTCCCGACAACGCCGACGTCGTCGAAGGGCGTCTTCAGATTGCCGGGTGTGACACGCTCGATCTGGCTCGAGAGTTCGAAACGCCTCTGTTCGTCTACGACGAGGATCACATCCGAAACCGTTGTCGCGAAGCCGTCGCAGCGTTCGGTGACGGTGTCACGTACGCAACGAAGGCGTTCCTGTGCACTGCGATGGCCCGGTTGGCCCACGAAGAGGGAATGTGCCTCGATGTCGCGACCGGAGGGGAACTGGCCGTCGTCCTCGCTGCCGGCGTACCCGCGACGCGCGCGGTCATGCACGGCAACAACAAGTCGCCCGAAGAGCTCGAAATGGCCATGAGTATGGGTGTTGGGCGCCTGGTCATCGACAACTTCGACGAGATGGACCGCATCGATGCGCTCCACCGTCGAGGACTCCCCGTTCCCGACGTGTTGATCCGGGTCACACCGGGCGTGGAAGCACACACACACGAGTTCGTGCAAACCGGCCGGGACGACACGAAGTTCGGATTCACCGCTTCCACCGGCGCGGCCGACGCTGCAATCCGCCGAGCCGATGCATCCGAGAGCATGCGCCTCGTCGGCCTTCACGCACACATCGGCAGCCAGGTGTTCTCCCTCGAAGCATTCGCCCAGGCTGCACGCGTGGTCGCACGGCTCGCCGCCCCGTACCGGCTCCCCGAGCTCTCCCTGGGTGGCGGACTCGGGGTGCCGTACGTCGATGGCGAGAACGCACCCACGATCACCGAATGGGCGCAGACCATCGAGGCCGTGCTGCACTCCGAAGGCGTCGACGCTCGTCTGTCGGCCGAGCCGGGCCGATCGATCGTGGCCACGGCCGCGATCACGCTCTACACGGTTGGAACGGTGAAAGAGATCCCCGGTATCCGCACGTATGTCGCTGTCGACGGTGGGATGAGCGACAACCCGCGTCCCGTCCTCTACGGCAGCGGCTATGAGACCTTCCTGCCTCGCGCCGTCGACAGCGCTCGCACCCGAGCGATCAGGGTCGTCGGCAAACACTGTGAATCGGGCGACGTGCTGGTGGCCGAAGGGTGGGTTCCCGAGGATCTGCACGTCGATGACCTTCTCGCCACTCCGGTCACCGGAGCGTACGGGCACTCGATGGGCTCCAACTACAACAAGGTCCGCCGGCCGGCCGTCGTCTTCTGCCGAGATGGCGATGCCCGCCTCGTCGTACGGCGGGAGACCTATGCAGATCTGCTGCGACTCGACACGGGATGAGCGTCCGGCGTACTCGCGCAGGCCGGGCGGTAACATGGCGTTTCCGCCCTCGTAGCTCAGGGGATAGAGCGCCGGCCTCCGGAGCCGGGTGCGCAGGTTCGAATCCTGCCGGGGGCGCCACACACCGCGTTTCTCGTCGATGCCGGCCGCACACATTCACGCCGGCATCGATGAGAATGGGGATGCGGGAGGGCTCAACGAGCGAAGTAGTGCAGACCGAGCCACATCCAGCCGGCCATGACACCGATGCGGCCCGTGCGGCTGTGCATGATCCTGGTGAGCACCACCCCCAACGACGGGATATCGGATCCCTCACGAAGGCTCATCAACTGCACCGCCACACCTGCGAGCGCGATCAACGCATAGATCGCGACAGTGACGTCATGACTACTCATCGTCTCACCAGGTACCAGCCGAGCACCAACCACAGGAACAAAGAAACGGAGCGTCCGACGTGCCCCGAGAGAATCGGGTCCATGAGAACACTCAACGTCGGATGCGCATAGGAACCGACATCGAGAGACGGCTGGAGGAGCAGGTTGGTGAGCTCCCACAGTCCCAGAGCGACGAACACGGTTGCCCACGCCCTGGCGCCTTGACGACTGATCGGCGCCGGCTCGGGCCCGGACACGGGTGGTTCCCGCCACACGGTCACCAGACCCAGAAGCCCGGGTACGACGACCGCGACCGTTGCCGGCCACGAGTACCGCACGAAACCTCCGACGATCGCCGCGTAGAGAACGACAACGGCCACTCCGGTGAGGGTGCGCTCCGAGCCGTGGGCGGGTTCGGCCGGAGCGTTCTGCGCTCCCGAGCCCCTGCCATCCCGCCCGTCGACATCGTCGGCCTGAATGCCGGGACCATGGCTCTCCGCCCCTTCGGCGGCGGTCCGAACAAGCACCAGGCCGACACCGATGAGCAGAACGGCATGAAGGGGGTTGCCGGAGAGTCCATCGAACATTCCCGCGAGGATCAGGATGACGATCACAGGACTCTGTACTGCGGCGCCCAGGGTCGTCCGCAACACATGCCACCGAGGCGCAGGAACGGCATCTCGAAGCGATCCCTCCCGGTCCTCGTCCGGCGCTTCCTCGCCTGCCTTCATCGACTCATTGTTGCATCCGGCGGCGATGGCTGCGCAGCCCGGCCGGACGACGAGTCGACGGCCTACGAACCGAACGCCGATCCCGGTCGGCGAGGGCGGCTCATCCTCTCGACGAACGCCCGGTCACTCCCCTGACAGCACCGCGCCGAGCCGTACGGCGTCGGCCGCGAGCCCGGACAGGCCGATCCCCCGATATCCCCATCCGGCGACGTGGAGCCCCGGCAGACCCGACAACGCCGTATCCAGCTTGTCGAGCCATGCGACATGTCCCACGTCGTACTGCGGGATGCCCGGTTCCTGACGGATCACCCTGGTCCACGACGGCTTCATCTCGACACCGCACACCCGACCGGTCTCCTCGATGAACAGCGCAACGAGATCTTCGTCGGAGCGCTCCATCACGGCCGGGTCGGCGGCACCCCCGTAGATGCCTTTGGCGAGCGTGTGCAATGAGGGCGCCCGGCCCGGGGCGTACCGGGACTCGAACAGGATTCCCAGCGCGTGCACGTTGGCGTCCGGGCCGATGAGCACACCGAAACCCGACGGAACCGGCACATCTGCGGTCCGACCCGCGATCCAGACGACGACGACCGGTGCCGTCGTTCCCTCGGCAACGATGCCGGAAACCTCTGATGGAAGGAGACGTGCCGCGGCATGCGGGGGCACCGCAACGATGACCGTGTCTGCTCGCTCTTCGCCGGGACCGTGAACGGTCCAGCCTCCATCGTCCCGTTCGATCGAGGTGACCGGCCACTCGGATCGATACGCTCCACCGAGGTGTGCCGCAAGCGTCCTTGCCACACCGGCCATCCCCTCGGCTGCGACGTGCACGCTCGCCCTCGGACGCCCTTTCGGACGCTGCCTCATCCGGGCAATGCCGCCCCTGATCATGCTGCCGGCTTCATCCTCGAGCGCAACCATCTTCGGGAACGCGCCACGCATCGAAAGCCGGCTCGGATCTCCGGCGAAGACGCCATGGGCCATCAGCGTCGAGGCGAGGGCGCCAAGTTCGGGACCGAACCTCCGCTCGAAGAAACCGTGCATCGATTCGTCGCCGTCCGGCGGCGGGGTCTTGACCCACGGCTCACGAACGGCGCGCAGCTTGGCCTTCCACGAAACCAACGGTGCGAGCAGAAGAGCCGGGGATTCGGGGATCTCTATGAGTCTCCCCCGCGTGTAGACGTACCGATTCTTCGCGGCTTCTGCCGCAGGGACCATCTCGACTCCGGCGGTCTCGAGGATCGGAGAAAGCTCGGGGTTGGGAAGCAGCACCGAGCTTGCCGCCGGTTCCAGGACAAACCCATCCTCGATGACGGTGCGAGCAACGCCGCCCGGCTCGGAAGTGGCTTCCAGCACGGTAACGTCCATGCCCCGACGGCGCAGCTCCACGGCGGTGAACAGCCCTCCCAGGCCGCCACCGACGACAATGACGTTCTTCACAGCGAATCCTCCAGAATGCTTGCAAGCATCGGCCCCACCTCGGGCCGATCATTCATGACATCTGCACGGATGTACCGGCGAATCCCGGCCTCCTCCGCGATGTTCCGGAACAGCATGTCGGTCTCATAGAGCGTCTCGATGTGGTCGGACACGAACGAGATCGGCACGACGACGACGGTCGTGACCCCTTCGGCTCCCAGATCGCGAAGAACCTGGTCGGTACCCGGTCCGATCCAACGAACCGGACGGGTGCGCGACTGGTAACCGATCCTGGGATCGACCCGGTAGGCGAGACGTTGCACCACGCCGGCCACGGTCGCCGACGTCTCCTCCGGATACGGGTCGCCTCGATCGGCAACACGTTGCGGAAGGCCGTGTGCCGAGAAGAGCACGACAACACCGTCTCGCTCGCTCTCGGGAAGTCGCTCGATGGCCTCCGACACCAGTGCGGCCTGCACATCGAGATACACAGGGTGGTCGTACCAGGTTCGTATGACCTCCAAGGGAAGGTCGATATCCAGCTCCGTCATCACTCGGCGAAGTTCGGACTCGGACGAGCCGGTCGTGGCCGTCGAGTACTGGGGATAGAGGGGCAGGAGGACGAGGCGATCGACACCGGATCGAACGAGTTCCCGGACGGCGTCGTAGGTGTCGGGGCGCGTGTACCGCATGGCGACGGCCACGTCGATATCCCGGTCCCCGATGGCAGCTTCGAGAGATTTCGCCTGATGACGGGTGATCTCGAGAATGGGCGACCCGCCGCCGATGAGCCGGTAGTTCCTCCGGGCGAACGGCCCTCGGATCTTGGCCACCAGCCATCCGAACACCTTGCTCGTGGCGGGCCCGCCGGGAATCGGCACGAGGTCGGGGTCTTCGAAGATCGCACGAATGAACGGCTCCACCGAAGCCTGATCCCGCGGCCCCCCCATCTGGGCGAGCACGACACCGACCATCACACGGTCCTCGAGAACACGGGACGCTCGGAACTCCCGTGCAAGTATGCGTCGAACGTCATCGCCACGTTGCGAATGAACACGGATCCGAGTTCGGTGGCCTGTACGCCGGCCGCCGAAAGGGTCACCATCCCCTGGTCGACGAGCCCATCCGGAGCCGTGAGGGCGGCGAGTTCGGATGCGAAGTAGGTTTCGAAGACGATGTCGAATCGCCTCTCGACGTCATCGGCCCGAATGACATAGTTGCACATCAGCTCGGTGATCACATGGCGACGGATTCGATCGTCCTCGTTCAGGACGGTACCTCGCTCGATCGGGAGCACACCGTTGTCGATTGCCTCGTAGTAGGAGGCGAGTCGCTTGTGATTCTGCGCGTACGCTCCGGCGACGTCGGAGATCCCCGAGGAGCCGAGCGCCACCATCTCGGTACCACGTTTGGTCGTGTAGCCCATGAAGTTGCGAGACAGTGTCCCCTCGCGCTGCGCCACGGCCAGCTCGTCGTCGGGCAACGCGAAATGATCCATACCGATGGCCTGATAGCCACCACCGACCAGGCGATCCGAGACGAGGGAGAGCAGTGCGAACTTGAGGTCCCTGTCGGGAAGTAATGCGGGGTCGATCCGTTTCTGGTTCGGTCTCACCCACGGGACATAGGCAAACGAGTACACGGCGAGCCGATCGGGTCGCAGCTCGAGGATCCCCTCCAGCGTCTTGGAATAGGTCGCCTCCGTCTGACCGGGCAGACCGTAGATGAGGTCTACGTTGATGGACTCATACCCGAGCTCTCGCGCCGACAGGTGGAGGCTTTGCGTCTGCTCCCACGTCTGGTGACGCCCGATCATGTCCTGCACCCGCGGGTCGAGGTCCTGGACACCAAGCGAGATCCGATTGAAGCCGAGGCCGCGCAGGACTTCCAGATGCGCTCTCGACGTCACCCTCGGGTCGACCTCCAGAGCGACCTCCGCCGCCGGATCCAACTCGAACCGATCGAGGAGCCCCCGGTGCAGCCGCTCGAGATCCTCGGGCGTGTAGTAGGTGGGCGTGCCACCGCCCCACTGGTACTGAACCAATCTGCGCCGTTCACCGAGCCGTTCAGCGACGACGCTTGCCTCATCGAGCACCCTGCCAAGGTAGGCATCGGCCACGGACTTCCTCCGGGCGACGACGACATGGCACCCGCAAAACGAACAGCGGGCCTCGCAGAACGGCAGATGCACGTACAGCGACAGCGGCCCGGTGGCGTCGCGAGCGGCGGCCTCGAGATGCGATCCGTACTCGGCAGGACCGAAGTCGGTGGAGAACTCCACGGCGGTCGGATAGGACGTGTATCGAGGGCCGGGCTTGTCGTAGCGTGCCAGGAGTTCCGGGGTCAGTGAAACACTCATGCCACTCCCCGAACTGCTTCGATCATCGCCTCGACGTTCCCGACGGGGGTCGTACGGTGAATCCCGTGTCCCAGGTTGAACACGTGACCAGGTCGCCCGCCAACGGCGTCCAGGATCTCGGTGACCGCGGATCGGACGGTGGCGGGGTCGGTGAGCAGGACGGCCGGATCGAGGTTCCCCTGTATCGCGGCGGTGGAGCCGATATGGTTCCACGCTTCGTCGATCGGAACTCGCCAGTCGACCCCGTAGCCCGTGGCGCCGACTCCGGAGAACAGATCCAGATTGTGCGCCGCGTGGGGTGCGAAGTAGATCGTCGGCACTCCCAGGTCGGCGAGCGCCAGCCTCGCCGCCGGAACGGCGAAGCGGGCGAAGCGGCTCCGCGACAGGACCCCGGCCCACGAGTCGAACATCTGGACCACGTGCGCACCTGCCGAAACCTGCATACGAAGGTACGCATTCATCGCCCTGCCGAGACCGGCCAGGGCACGCTCGGATACTTCCGGTCTCTGCTCGAGGGCCGAACGCATGCCGAGGAAGTCCCTGCTGCCCTGACCTTCGATCAGATAGGCGAGCAGCGTCACCGGACCTCCCGCGAACCCGATGATCGCCGTGGTGTCGTCGAGACCTGCACGGGCCCGCGAGATCGCCTCACCGACGAAGTCGACGGCGCCGATGTCGAGCTCCCCGAGTTCAGCGACTTCCTCGATACCGTGCGGTCGGAGTTTCGGCCCGGGATCGAATGTTGCATCGACACCCATTCCCTCGAGGGGAGTCATGATGTCGGAGAACACGATGGCCGCGTCCAGGGAGAACCTGCGCACCGGCTGCATGGTGATCTCGGCGGCGATGTCCGGATCGTGCACGGCTTGCTGGAAGCCGAATCGGCTTCGCAGCTCCCGGTATTCGGGGAGGTAGCGACCGGCCTGGCGCATGAACCAGACAGGAGGCCGGTCGAGTGGCTCGCGAGCCAACGCGTCGAGCAGTCTCACGCACCCGCCTCCTCGATGGCTTCCTCGAAGACCGTGAGCGCTTCGTCGAGCGGACCGTCCAGATGTGCCTCCATCAGGAACCACGCCTCGAACGCCGACGGTGGGATGAGAACGCCGCGACGCAGCGCAGCATGAAAGAAGCGGTTGAAGAGATCGGTGTCGATGCCCACCACGTCATCCCACGTCTCGACGTGCTCCACACCGAGGAACACGCCGATCATGCCGCCGACATGGTGCACGGTTGCACTCATACCCGCTCTCCTTGCAGCCGCCTCGACACGGTTCGCAACGCGTGATCCCGCCTCGTCGAAATGCTCGTACAACTCGGGATGGTCGCGAAGGTAGCGCAGGGTGACAAGACCGGCGGCGGTGGCAAGCGGGTTCCCGGCAAGGGTCCCCGCCTGATAGACGGGGCCGTCGGGAGCGATCATCCGCATCAGGTCCGCGCGCCCTCCATAGGCCGCAGCCGGAGCGCCGCCCGCCATCACCTTGCCCAGGGTCGTCAGGTCCGGCATGACCCCGTACAGGCCCTGGGCAGACGTGGGTCCGACACGAAACCCGGTCATGACCTCATCGAAGATCAGGAGGGCACCGTGGCGATCGCACAGGGAGCGAAGACCTTCGAGGAACCCGGGAACAGGCGGGATGCACCCCATGTTGCCGGCAACCGGCTCGACGATCACCGTCGCCACGGTGTCGTCCAACAACGCCTCCACAGACGCCAGGTCGTTGTAACGGGCGACCCTGGTGTCACCGGCGGTGCCCGGAGGAACACCGGGGCTGCTGGGAGTACCGAAGGTTGCCAGGCCGCTGCCGGCCTTGACCAGGAACGGATCGGCGTGGCCGTGATACCCACCTTCGAACTTCACGATGACGGAACGTCCCGTTGCCGCCCTCGCCAGGCGAACCGCCGAGGCGGTCGCCTCGGTTCCGCTGTTGACCATCCGGACGATTTCGACCGACGGCACCATGTCGACGATCAGCTCGGCGAGTTCGACCTCGCCAGGAGTGGGAACTCCGAACGACGTACCGGCGGCCGCGGCATCCTGGACGGCGCGAACGACGTCGGCTCGGGCATGGCCGAGGATCAATGCTCCCCACGACGCGATGAAGTCGATCAGTTGCTCACCATCGGTCGTGCGGATGCGAGCACCATCTCCTTCGAGGATGAACGGAGGGGTTCCACCGACGGCACCGAATGCCCGCACCGGTGAGTTGACGCCGCCCGGCATGACTGCCCTGGCCCGATCCCACAGCGTGCCCATCATTGCTCCTGGAGCATCCGTGCGGCATCGAGCGCGAAGTAGGTGAGGATGACATCTGCGCCCGCCCTGGCAATCCCGACGAGCGATTCGAGCATCACCCTGTCCCGGTCGAGCCATCCGTTGGCTCCTGCCGCCTCGATCATGGAGAACTCACCGGACACCTGATACGCGGCCATCGGAAGGTCGATTCGGTCTCGCAGGTCGCGGATGATGTCCTGGTACGGCCCGGCAGGCTTGACCATCACCATGTCGGCTCCTTCTTCCACGTCCAGAGCAGCCTCTCGACGTGCCTCTCTCGCGTTGCGCGGATCCATCTGGTAGGAGCGCCGGTCTCCGAATGCCGGGGTTGAATGTGCCGCATCCCTGAACGGACCGTAGAAGGCGGACGCATACTTGACCGCGTACGAGCAGATGGCGATGTCGGAGTGTCCTGCCTGGTCGAGTGCCGAACGGATCGCCCCGACCCTGCCGTCCATCATGTCGGAGGGCGCGATGACATCCGCACCGGCGTCCGCGTAGGCGAGCGCTGCTTTCGAGAGCAGGGGAAGGGCGGCATCGTTGTCGACCTCTTCGCCGCGCAACGGCCCACAGTGGCCGTGGCTGGTGTACTCGCAAAGGCACACGTCGGCCCACGTGACCAGGTCGGGAACGGCCGAGCTCACCGCTTCGATAGCTTGCGGAACGGGTCCTCGAGGATCCCATGCAGATGAACCGAGATCGTCCTTGGTGTCGGGGATACCGAAGAACATCATGCCTCCCACACCGGCATCTGCAGCCTCATGTGCGAGGTCCACGATCTTGTCGACCGAACGCTGTGCGTGGCCGGGCATCGAGCGGATAGGCCGCTCGATCCCGCTTCCGGGCACGACGAACACGGGAAGCACGAATCGGGCAGGATCGAGCCTCGTCTCTGCCACCGTTTCTCGAAGCTTCGAAGTGCGTCGAAGGCGTCGAGGACGGACAATCGGGAAACTCATATGTGTACCTCCAAACGGGCCGAGAGGGCCTGCGCCAACAGATCGAACCGTGGGACCTCCGGCATGACGTCGACCGTACCGCCCAGACTCTCGACCTGCCCGGCCGTACGCGAACCGATGGCGCCCACGACCGGCCCCGCCAGCGAACGAGCCAGCACCCATCCTCGCACCGCCGATGGGGAACCGAAGGCGACGGCGTCGACCGAATCGCCCTGCGGCGGGATCGGAACGGTGCGATACACCGGTGCTGCGTCGAGGTTCCCAACCTTCGACGCCAAGAGGCGGAGCGTCTCGGGGTCCGTTCCCTGCGCGTGCGGGAAGACGACCCACCGGCCGGGAGCGTCGATCTCTGCCGCGAGAGCCAGGCCGGTCGAACTGCCCACGAGCGACACCCGACCGCCTCGTTCCGTGACGGCCGCCGCGGTTGCAGAACCGACCGCCGCGACCGGAGCTGCCGGAGCGTGCTCACCCCAGAGGAGGTTCAAGGCCGTCACCGAGGTGAGCACGACGAGATCGGCGCGCTCGGCCTTCCGTCGCATCTCGTCGATCACACGCGCCGGAACCGCCTCGATACGAACACAGGGCAGCCGGACCGGTCGCAGCCCTGCGGCGGTGAAGATGGCCTCGACCCTCGGTGAGCGTTCGGCGGCGGTGGTGATGCCGATCCTGTTCACAGGCGAAGTTCCTTCCGTGCCGCGGCGACGACTGCGGCGGGATCCTCGCCGTGAACGGTGACGCGGCGCGGTCCGAGCTCGTCGTCGACGAACGCCACCAAGGAGAGCCCATGTTTGCTGCGCGATGCGAGCGCGCCGAGAGCCGACCGACACCCCGCCCCGGTGGCCGAGAGCAGAAGGCGCTCTGTCTCGACCAGCAGTCTCAACCTCGGATCGTCGATGGCCGCCACGACATCGCGAGCCGGCCCATCGGCGAGGGTCTCGATGGCAAGGACACCTTGGCCGGGAGCCGGCGTCATCTCGTCGACGATGAACCGTTGAGCGATCTCGTCGATCAGTCCGAGCCGCTCCAGACCGGCCTCGGCGAGTATCACTGCCGCGACCTCGCCATCGTGGACTCGCCGGACCCGGGTTGGGACGTTGCCGCGCGGTTCCACCGTTCGCAGGTCGGGTCGAAGAGCGAGGAGCTGTGCTATTCGCCGAGGACTGCCCGTCCCGACGATCGCCCCCTCTTCGAGACGATCGAGCGAAGCGCCGACGAGCACGTCGTACGGACTGCGGCGCTCGGGATAGGCTGCAACGACGAGTCCGTCCGGCCGGTCTGTGGGCAGGTCTTTGAGCGAGTGCACCGCGAGATCTGCCCGACCGTCGAGAACCGCCGCCTGGACCGACCGCACGAACGCCCCCATCTCGGTCAGCGCCGTCACCGGAGAGACCCGGTCACGATCTCCTGCCGACTCGACGATGACCAGACGTGTCTCGATTCCGCGTGCCACCGCCCGCAACATCGATGCGACGGCATACGCCTGCGCCACCGCGAGGTCGGACGCTCTCGTCGCGATTCGGATCTCACGCATCCTTGGCACCGAAGATCTCCGCGAGGAGTTCGGCCGCCTCTGCTCCTCGCGTACCCGCACCGAGATAGGACAGTGGACGGTGCAAGACACGGTGCGCAACCGTTTCGGCAAGCTGCTTGACCAAGGCGTCGGACAACCCCTCCGCCGCCTGGATCTTTGGAGCGAACCGTTCGACCTCTTCGGCCACCGTGGCATCCGCCTCGGCGAGAATGGCTGCGATCACCGGGCCTGCAACATGCCGATTCTCGAGACGCGCCCAGTTCTGGCGAGCGGCATCCGCCACCAGCGCTTCGAGGTCGGCCGACACCTGCTCCGTTCGCGCCCGTTCCGCGAGGGCATCGAGATTCACATATGTGAGCTTCTGCATGTCCTCTGCAGGAGAAAAGTCGGGAGGCATCGCGAGGTCGATCAGCAGCAGGGCGTCGGTTCTCTGCTCGAGTGCCCGTGCCAGGACCTCCTGCCCGAAGAGCTCCCGTTTCGCCGCAGTTGCGGAGATGACCACCGGCATCGTGGCCAACGCTTCCGGAGCATGTTCGATATGGAGAACGTGGTCCGACTCGAACCGGACTTCGTTCGGCCTGCGCGCATACACCGTCACGAGGGGAGCCTCGGCGGCCCTGCCCCGAAGCGCCTCCGTTGCAGCCCGGGCCATCGCCCCTGCACCAAACACCGCGACTTCCCCCTTACCGTCTACGAGCTTGGCTGCGATGAGCGCAAGGGACCCCGCCGCGGTGTCGGGAAGGACTCTGCGAGCGCTGCGACCGGCTCCGACCGCGCTCTCGAGCAGCTTGCCCAGACTCCCACCGATCACACCGGCGGTGCGGCCCAGGTCGATCGCGTGACGGAACTGGGCAAGAACCTCCGGCTCACCGACAACCGGCGAGTCGAGCCCGGCTGCCACCCGATACAGATGCAGCAGTACGTCATGATCGTTGCGACGGACGCCCGAGGTGGGAAGGGTCAGGTCCGAATAGAGGATCTCGGCGACCCTGTCCAGGGCGGCATCACACCCGACACTGACGATCTCGACACGCAAACACGTCGATAGGACGAACGCGTCGATCCCGGCCTCGCTGACCCGTCGATAGGCGGCGGTGAGGGCGTCATCTGCGAGTGCGAGCTTGGCGCGATCCACCGATGAGGTGTGAGGATGCGCAAATGTCAGCGAGCTGATCCGAAAGGCCATCTACTCCAAACCCGGGCGTTCCGCAGGAAGCTACAGGGAGATCACGTCGACAGCGAGTCGATTCGAATCCGACACGGTGACGGATGCACGCTCATCTGCAGCCCGATCCTCGATGCGTCATCTCCACTCGAGGGAACGGCTCACTCCGAACCGAGTTCCTTTCGCACGAGTCTGCCGACCAGCGCCCCATCGAGTTCGTCGCGGTGCGACTTCATCAGATGACCGATCACCCGTCCGGCAGACTTCGGATCGTCGACACCGAGTTCGGCGATCGCCGCGCGCACGAGGGCAACCGTTTCGATCTCCGACAGCGTCTTCGGAAGCCAGCGGGAGAGGTATTCGACTTCGAAGCCGAGCTTCTCGGCCATCGCCGATCCTCGTTCCCCCAGGCCGGCGTACTCGTCGCGAGCCTTGCTCATCTTCTTCACGTACGACGCGATCACCTGCGCATACAGTGCGTCGTCCGCCTCTCCCTCGAAGCCGGGGGCAGTGATCCTGCGAGCAACCTCCGTCTCGATCTGCCGGACGACATCACGTCTCCACACGTCACGCGCCAGCATCGCCTCTCTCAGCTCCGACGCAAGTTCCGCCTTGATGCTCATGTGTGTCTCCTCAGTGTTCGTCGAATCCTGCCAGGATCGTCACTGACGATCGTCGACACTCCGGCTTCGGCAAGCGCGATGGCACGATCTTCCTCATTCACCGTCCATGCCACGATGTCGAGTCCCTGCTCGAGCACCGATTCGATCACCGACTCTCCTTCGAGCAACGACCAGTGCGGTGCGACCACCTGGTGCCCGGATGCAGCTGCCCGACCTACCGCCGCCTCCAGAGAACCGTCCGGCTCGACCAAGAGTCCGGTTCGGAGACCCGGATACGCCGACCGGATCGCATCCATCGTGGGCCAGTGAAACGACGTGACCACATCCTGCGGACGGGCGAGACCGGCAACAGACAGCGGGAATGTGAAGTCCGGGTCGAAATCGGGGTCTTTCGGGTCGTTCTTGATCTCGATATCCAGGGGGAAGTCGCCGATCAGGTCCAACAGATGCTCGAATCGGGCCGGACGATGTCCCCCTCCGACATCGACGGTCTCGAGTATCCCCCACGGAGTCTCGATGATGACATGTCCGTCGAGTACGGCATCGTGCGAGAGCACGATCACTCCGTCCGAGGTCCGTCGCGTATCCAGTTCCACGAGATCGCAGACGTCTCGAGCCGCGAGGATCCCCGCCAGCGTGTTGTCGGGATACTCGACCCGAAGACCGCGATGCCCACCGACCAAAATTCTAGATAAATCCATGTCATTATCCCTTGCCGAAGCCCAAGACCAGAGTTAGGGTTCTTGTGAATTACATCACAATCCTTGTTCAAGGAGTTTCGACTTGCTCACCGTAACCACCGAATGGCGTCAGCTCGCCGCCTGCCGGGACTCTGAGCCGGCGCTGTTCTTTCCCGTCGGTTCCACCGGAACGGCTATCGATGCCATCGCCGAAGCAAAGACCATCTGCACCCTGTGCTCCGTGAAGGAGGACTGCCTGCAGTACGCGCTCCGATCCAATCAGGAATCCGGAGTCTGGGGCGGATACGCCGAAGACGAACGGCGCCGCCTCCGCAAGCGCTGGCTTGCAGAACGCAGGCGCCGGGCCAGCTGACCCGACCATCCACGACACGGGCCGGCGGAAGCGCCGGCCTTTGTCATGTTCCGAATCCGACATTGACCCTGTGCTCTGGTTCCAACTCGACGAAACTGATCTTCGAGACCGGGATCCCCACCCGCTTGCCATCGATGGCATCCACCCAGATGAGCGCATCGCTGTTGAAGTGGGCTGCCTCCAACATCGCGACAAACGCATCGGCGTCATCGATATCCAGCTCGACTTCACGAGACGTGTCGGCGATTCCTATTCGAACGCGCATTGTCGGTGTCCTCCTTGAGCGGCGCGGCCATCGTACCGGAAGCAACCTGGATCGGGATCGGATCTCCTCGAGCGATCAACATTCCTCTCCCCGCTATCGTGGATGGTGTCAGATGGACACGCCAGAGATCCTCATCCCGGTGGTCCGGCCGTAGAGCAAGTCCCTGCGCGTCGGCGACGATGCGACGCAGCCAGTGTCCATACTCCAGATGATCCGCCTTCGCCGCAGCAACCAGGTGCACTCCTGCCGGCACCTGGAGCGGATCCAGCTCGATTCGATCCGCATCATCGATGAGACACACCCTCGGAACGGCACCAGGATCGGCCAGAAAGGCGAGAAGGTCGTCCGTTCGCTCACCCCCAGCCTCGTCGAGGTCACCCACGATCGTCACAGGGAGCTTCCCCCGAGCCGATGCGGCGACTGCTCTCAGGGCCGTTGTCTTTCCGGCGCCTCTTCCCCCGGTGACGACGGCATGACGACTCCGCTCCAGTCGAAACCCCGCAGGTTGAAGCACCGCTTTCCCTCCTCTTCCGATGGGGATGAACCAAATGCCATTCTCGACATGTGCGGCGCTCTCGAACTCGGAGAGGGGGACGCTGTCAGGAAGCGCGTCGATCGCCACCGGCCGAACGACGGGAGCGGCACCGGTCGAGAAGGCAGGTTCCGCGATGCGCACGAGCCTGCCCGAAGCGACTCGCAGCGCAGCGCCCGCCGACGGTGGGTTGACTCGGTCCAGCCCCAGCGCGGCGTACTCGTACGGGTCCACGAGTTTGAAGGCGAAACGCTCGGGAAACGCTGCCAGCAGACTCCCCGATATCGCTCCGACGTGCCGAACCGATATCCCCGTGAAGACCCCGACGGCCGGCCCGTCGCCCACGATGCGGGCAAACGCATCCCCAGAGGGTGCCCCTTCGGCAAGCAACAGGATCGGTGGTCCGCCGAGACGGCTCCTGCGGCGATGCTCCACCTCCTCGATCAGGTGACAAAACAGACGATCGGTCCGCTCACTCTCGGCGGAAGAGACGATGTTTCCCACCTGAGGCATGCGCTCGAGACGTCGCAGATGTCCGTCCTCGACGCCCACGGCATGAACGTGCGCTTCCGGATAACGCAGGCACACGGCGGTGGCGAGCGCCGCGAGCGCCTTCGTGGACCCGCTCTCGGGTGTTCCGACGAAGAACACGTTGGTCGATTCCCACCACAGGACTTGTCGGGAACGGACGTCGTCGACGAGTCCGAATGGTGCCGCCCAGGGAGTGTCCGGCCTTGGCGTCTCCCCCAGTTCGTGCACCACAACCCTCTCGGGGAGCCCGGGAGACCACACACCTGGAGGCGTGGGTTCTTCTTCCTCGATCGCGGCCGCCCGGATCACGCGGACGAGTTTCTCCAGATCGCTCTCCTCGGCGACCATGCGTTGCCACCGTATCGGTTCCCCCATTCGAAACGGCGCCGTTCTCACCTTTGCGTCACCGGCGTACGTCGTGGCGAGTGCAGACTGGAATTGGACGAGTTCTCCCGGTCCGAGCCTGAGTAGTCCTCGTCCTGGAGTATGGCGACTGATTCGGGCTGCGTCGGTTGCGCCGACGACATCCTCCGAATCGGCTGGATCGTGTACGCGCAGTGCGATGCGCAGAGCCGTGTTGGCGCGGATTCGGTTGCTGATGATCCCGGCAGGGCGCTGCGTGGCGAGCAGGAGGTGCATCCCGAGACTGCGTCCGCGCCGTGCGATGTCGATCAGCCCGTCGAGCGCCTCCGGCGCCTGCTCCGCGAGCGCGGCGAACTCGTCGATGATCACCAGCAGGTGTGGGATCGGTGGATCGCCCCGGTAGGTGCCGAGGTCCTCGGCCCCGAACGCTCGAAGTCTCTCCTCTCTGTCTCGCAGTTCGGCTTCGAGTGCTTCCAGAGCGCGATGGGCACTCGTTTCGTCCAGGTCGGTGAGTGCACCGACGACATGAGGCAGAC